>JAQGHJ010000905.1 GCA_028288905.1 Phycisphaerales bacterium
TGTACTCGGAAGAACTGGCCGCGAAGGTGGACGACCTCTTGCAACCGCCGGCCGAGTCGCCGGGCAAGTCGGCACCGCAAGTCGAGGGTCCGACCCAACCCGCGGCCACTCAACCCCGGCCATGAAGGGAACAGAGCGTTGGCGTGTTCCCTCAAGGTGCCCCCAAAGGCGTGCAGGCATGTCTCGGGCGGGACCGTCCCTTAGTTCGGGGCCAGTTCGAGCCATTGCAGCGTGTCGCTGGCCAAATCGAGCAGGGCGACCGTCTTCACCCTCGCCCGGTACAGGGCACCGGGATTGATGACACGGGTCCGGCCGACCCGCCGCTCGGCCGGCACGTGGGAGTGGCCGACGAGCAGGTAGTCGTGGAGTTGTTCCGACAGGACCCGGGCGACCAGCCGGTCGTCGTCGCCGTGCGTGACGGCGATGCGCCGGTCGTCCAACTCGATCGTCCCAAAGGCGTCGAGGCAGCGGACGCCGATGACCCGGGCGTAGGCCCGTAACTCGGCACCATCCCAGTCGTTGTTCCCGAAGACGAAGGCGGCCGATTCGCCGGCGAGGTGGTCGAGCACGGCCGTCGAGCCGACGTCGCCACAGTGGGCGAACGCGGTGGCGCCGGCGGCGCGCAGCAGCCGCATGCCCTCGCCCATCGCGTCGGCCCGGCCGTGGGTGTCACTCAAGATCCCGAGCATCATGCCGCCGAATATAGCCGTCGGCCGGGCGGCACGGGCTTGAACCGGCCGCTGAATCCTTCGTTGTCCGTCACCTTGGCCCGCCCTCAGAGCCGCGGCTTCTCGGGCACGACCGGCCCCTGGTAGAAGACCACGCCCTTCGGCTTGATCTTCCGCCGGTACACCTTGTCGCCGGCCGTCGCGTACAGATAGGACAGGTCGGGGCCGCCGATAGCCACGCTGCTGACGCCCTTTCCCGGCACCGGCTTGTTGATGATCGCGAACACCCGGCCGGCCTGGTCGAACACCTGGATGCCGATCGGCGTCGCCGCGTACAGCCGCCCGTCCCGGTCGACCGTCAGCCCGTCCGCGCCGCAGTCGCTCTTGTTCGGCGGCGTCTGGGCAAAGTAGTACAGGGCCTTGTCGGACAGGCTGCCGTCCGGGTGGACCTGCCACGCGTACAGCCCCGGCCCCTTCATGTCGCCGACGACGAGTTGCGACTGGTCCGGGGTCAGCACGACGCCGTTCGGGAACGTCAGCCCAGAATCGACGACCTTCTTCTCGCCGCTCGGGCTGATGTGCCACACCTGGTGGTTCTTGTGGTCCGTGACATAAACGTGGCCGGTGTGCGAGACGACGAGGTCGTTCGGCATGATGCCGTCGGCCACCACCTCCATCTTGCCGTCCGGGGCGTGCCGGACGATCTGGTTCGTCTTGTTGCAGGCCACGTACAGGGCATGGCCTGGACCGAACTCGGCACCGTCCGGGCCGTTCGGGTTGTCGGCGAACGGCGTCACTTTCCCGTCCGGGGCAATCTTGTGGATCTTCCCGGCTCGGGCCTCGGTGAAGAACACGTTGCCGTCGGCGTCGGCGGCCGGGCCCTCACTGCCCTGCAGGTTCTCCGCTACGGCCTGCCACTCCTCGCCCGCCACGAGGATCTCGCCGCCGACGTTCCGTTGGTCCTTCGCCGCGGCGAAGGTCGGCTTGGCCACTGGGGCCGGGTAGTCCTTCCAGACGTACCGGATCGCGTCCGGCAACACGCTCCCGCCGTGCTTGCCGTTGTGGCCGCCGTCGCCGGGGACCCACTGAAACTCGTAGCCGGCGTAACGCAGGGCGGCCATCACGTCGTTGTTCCCCACCCACCACGACCCGGAATAAATGTCGAGGTCGTTCGAACCATCTTGGAGGAAGGCGCGGATTCGCTTGCCCTCGGTCTTGCGGATCAGGGAGGCGCAATCGTGCCCGCCGCGGAGGTTAGTGAAGGACCCGACGAAAGAGACGACGCGGGAGAACTCGTTGGGCCGTTCCCACGCCGCCACCCATGCCGCGATCCCGCCCGAGGACGCGCCGCAGATGGCGCGGCCGTTGCCATCCTTTACCACATTAAGATCCTTCGTGGCAGCGGGAAGCAGTTCCTC
The DNA here is from genome assembly GCA_028288905.1 of Phycisphaerales bacterium. Classification (GTDB taxonomy): domain Bacteria; phylum Planctomycetota; class Phycisphaerae; order Tepidisphaerales; family Tepidisphaeraceae; genus Humisphaera. The sequence goes on from JAQGHJ010000905.1 coordinate 2,087, forward strand.
GACGAGGAATCGCGCGTTCAGGTCTGTAGGTGAGTCGTATTCGTACGACCGGTTAAAGCGGGGCAGCGGAGACGCAGGCGTACCGTTCAGACCCTTCCCGGTAGGAAGGCCTTCGGCTGGGGGGATGACGCCCGGATTCACGAAGACGCCGATCGTGATCGGCATCTCCTTCTTGTGGATCAGGTTGTCGAACACGACGGGAACCCGATACCCGCCCTTGTCGTTCTGAAAGCCGCCCCCGTCCTCAAAGACCATCACGCAGGCGGGTGATTTGGCGTCGTACTGGGCCGGCACGTAGACCCAATAGTCACGCTCGGTGCCCGGATAGATCTTGGAGCCGACGAACTTGTGAGGTGTGACGGTGCCTTTGGGCACTCCGTCGTGTCGCTGCGAATCTACCCCGAGGACGTAATCGTCCGCTGCCCAAAGCGGACTGCACAGACTTGAGATAGCGAGTAGAGAAAAACAGGCTAAACGCGCGAAGGATGTTCCCATCCGCACGATTCTGCCGGGACGGTGGAGGCCCGTCAAAGAGACTGGAGACTCTCGCCCACGCTTCCGTCTCTAGAACAGCAGCGAGGTAGCGCAACGGGCCGTGGTGCAGGCGATGCGTATTGGCTAGCGGACGTCTCGGGGAAGATTCGTGAATCAGCAGCGTGTGCGACTCGTGAGGCAGAACAGTCCGAACTAAACCAATGATAGACACCAACGAAAGAAGCCCCCGCGCTCTTCCGAGCGTGGGGGCTTGTCGTGGGGTGTGTAACCGCCGGCGGTGACCTGCTTTCCCGCGGGACGCAGTATCATCGGCCCCGCGGGCTTAACGGCCGTGTTCGGGATGGGAA
>JAQGHJ010000932.1 GCA_028288905.1 Phycisphaerales bacterium
CGGGAGGCGGGCCCGCCGGCCGGGCCGGATGCCGCCGGCCGCGTCGCCGACCCGCCAGCGCAGGCGGCGGCCAAGGCGGTGGTCAGCAGGGTCGTTCGGACGGGGCGGAGCATTCCTGGGGCTCTCCGGCGGCGGCCAGCATCCTACGCCAGTCTCCCCTTCATCGCGGCGGTCGGCCCGATATTCCCGACCCGGTCGAATGCGAAGCTTCGCGGGGCACGCGAGCGTCGGCCGATGCGGTGACTTTCCCAGCCGCTTCAATGTGCGCCACATTCGGCGGCGGATCGCAGCCGATGCACCCGGTCCGCACGTCCGTCGCTGTGCTTCCGCACCTTCATGCCGGCCGCGGGCGCGGGAGGGATCACTGCTTGCGGCGACCGCAACCCTGCCCTGGCCGGCCCGCCAAACGCCAACGCCGCGGGCTGCGGTGCCCGCGGCGTTGGCGTTAACGTTGTGTGCCGCTCGCTGAGACGGGGTTTAGCAAACCTAAACCAAGTCCCGGCCGCCGCACCCTGTTTGGTCACCCGATCAGCCGCTCGCCGAAGTCGCGGTCGAGGTAGTCCAGCCCCGTCGCCGGCAGCGTGACGGTGTACGACCCCGGCGTCGTCGGCTCGGTCTGAAGGAACGCGGCCCGCGGAATCACCCTGACGACGTACGTGCCGGCCAGCAGGTCGCGGAACGCGTACTTGCCCTGCGGGTTCGACAGCCTGCTCGGCTCGGTCTCCCGCTGCCAAATGCCGTCGTTGTTCGCGTCGAGGTAAACCCGGAAGCCGGCCAGCCCGCGATCGAACACCGGGTCGTAGTTGCCGTTCGCGTTGTCATCGCGGTACACCCGACCACTGATGACGGTCCGCTCGGTGATCGCCAGCGGGCGGACCTTCACGAACGAGCCGGCCGAAACCGTGACCGACCGGAACCCGGTGTCCGGCAGGCTTACCCGGTACCCGGCCGGCGGCTGGACGCGGATGTTGTACAGGCCGGCCGAGATGCCGGTGACCGTGTAGGTCCCGTCCGACTGGACGAGCCCGAAATTCTCGTTGTCGTCCAGCACGCCGTCGTTGTCGGTGTCGGCGTACACCTTGGTCCCGACGACGACCGGGTCGAACCGCGCCCCGCGGCCGTCGCCCCGGCGGTCGTACAGGACCCGGCCGGTGATGTCGCCGGTCAACGTCGACGGCGCCTCTCCCGGCGGCAGCACCGGGCCCGGGGCCGGCGGGGTGGCGGCGCCCTGCTGGGTGGTGAAGTCCCGCTTTTCGTTCTCGCCGTTGACGGTGACGGCCGACAATCGGACCGACCCGCTCCCGCCGCCCGCGAGCAGTCCGGTGCCGGTCGCGATCACGTCGTACGTACCGTTGGGCAGACGGATGCTGTAACCGCCGGAGGCGTACGAGGTGCCGGTGAACGTCGCGTTGTCCGTCAGCCGGCGGGCGGTGATCGTGATGCCGCCCAGCCCCTCGCCCGGCGTGTAGAACTGGTCGCCGTCGGCGTCGTTGTACGTCACGCCGGTCAGGAAGACGTCGCCGGCCGCGTTGCCGGTGTTCCGGGCCAAGTCAACGGCCCCGACGACAACGGTCGGCCGGCGGTCGACGACCTGGGCGTTCGGGACCCCTGGCGGCGGCAGGGGCAGCGGCCCGAACAGGCCGACGTCGAGGCCCGCCCCGATCTCGCGGAACGACGGCCCGAACAGGTTCGCCCTGTTCGTCCGCCCGGACGTGCCGGCGTCGACGAACAGGTTGCGGAAGATGCCTTGGACCACCGACTGAGTGAGGCCCGTCCCAGCCTGCAGCACGTCGAGCGTGATGTCCTCGGCCGACGACTGGATCGTGCCCGAGTCCGGGTACCCGGAGTTCGTGATCCGCTCGAGCGGCAGGGTGCCGCCGGGGCCGACGTAGGTCGACTGACCCGACGTCCGAAGGTACTGGGCCTGGATCTCGGACGCCTCGACCAGGTTGCCGTTGACCGCCAGCGGCTGCCGGGACGCGCTGCCAATCGTGCCGGCGGACAGGCCCTCGTTCAGCGAGACGCCCAGGCCGGTCGCCGCCGCCGTCGGGTTCAGCCGGGCGCGGTTGATCAGTTCGATTAAATACTGCTCCGCGGCCGTCGGCGGCGAGAAGGCGAACATCTGCCGAGACTCGAGCGTGTCGAACAAAACCGGCATGGAAACCCTCCCGCGCCACGGTGGGGGCGCGACGGTCGAGCGGCGTGCGGTTGCGAGCGGCCGCGCGCCGCTCACCCTCCCCGCTGCCTGCGTGTGTTGTCGTTAAGCGGTCACTTCGATGATACAGCCCGTCCAGCTTGCCGCACGAGTATAACCGACGGTCCCCGAATGGTAAGACAAATCTGTTGCTGCGTCACGGATTGCACGACGTTCGCATGTATCATCGCCCGCCGGGGCACCGAGCCCGCCCGCCGTCCCCGGGGCGGGGGCCGGGCGACGCCCCGCAGGAGACTTAACCCATGACGCCGACCCGGCCCCGCGGATTTCGTGCGACCCGATTCTTCGCTTTGGCGGCCGCCCTGACGGCCCCCGCGCTCGCCGTGCCCGGCTCGGCCCGCGGGCAGCAGGGCGCGCCGGCCGCCGCCGCTCAGCCGGTCCGGTCGGTCGCGGACGTGAAACGGGACCTCGCCCAAGCGGACCAGGAACTTAGCGACGCCCTGCCCACCATCGACCTGCTGTACGACCCGGCCAAGCGGGCGGCGGCCGCGCCCAAGGCGCTGCCGCCGATGCGGCGGATGACCCGGTTGTTCGAGGAGTACGCCAAGCTGGAGCCGAAGGACGCCGCCGGCGTCGCCCCGACGATCCTCCAGTTCCGCGGGTGGCTGGCCGTGCTGGGCGACCAGGCCGCCGACGACGACCTCCGCCGGCTCACGCTGAGCAACGACCCGGCCGAGGCGACGGCCGCCAAGGCTTGGGTCCTCGTCGCCGGGTGGGTGAAGGCGGCCGGCAATGCCCCGGCCCAGGAAAAGCTCGTCGGCGAGTTGGCCACTTTGGCCAAGGCCCGCCCGGACCTGCCGGCCCTCGCCCAGGTCGGCGGCGTCCTGTCCGAGACGGCCGCCACCCCGGCCCTGGCCCAGCAGGTCGAGCGGACGGTCGCCGACGACCTCCGCGGCCCGGCCGCCGAGGGCGTCGCCGCCACGCTCGGTGCCCGCCGCCGGTTCAAGGCCTTGGAGAACCAGCCGCTGGTCGTCGAGGGCCGGGCGCTCGACGGCTCGAAGTTCTCGACGGCCGGATGGAAGGGGAAGGTGGTGCTGGTCGACTTCTGGGCCACTTGGTGCCCCCAGTGCCGGGCCGACATGCCGAACCTCGCCGCCGCATACGCTGCCCACCACAAGGCCGGGCTGGAGGTTGTCGGCGTCTCGTCCGACCGCGACGCCGACGACCTCAAGGGCTTCCTGGCGGAACACAAGGAGGTCGCCTGGCCCCAGTTGTTCGACCCCGCCAGCCCGAACGGTCACCCGCTGATGACGAAGTACGGCGTCCCGAGCACGCCCACCTACTTCCTGATCGACCGCAAGGGCGTCGTGCGGTCCGTCCGGGCCCAGGAGAACTACAAGGACCTGATCCCGAAACTGCTGGCGGAGAAGGATTAGGGCGCGGGCAATTGGTTCTTGACGGGTGCCACTTCGGACCGTGTCCCGCAAAGTTCCTCATTGAACGCGCCAATCGCTCCATCACCTTTGCCACTTTCCTCAAGCCTGGCCGCGTCGGCCCCGGACGTGTCGCTCGCTTGCCCGGCGTGCGGGTACGACTTACGGGCGATGGTCGGCGACCGGTGCCCCGAGTGTGGTCAGGTGATTGACCGGGAGGCATTGCGGGTCAGCTCCGTCCCGTGGGCCCACCGTCGCGAGCTCGGCCGGGTCCGGGCCTACTTGTCCACCGCCCGCCAAATCGCGTGGGACGCCAAGGCGCTGCGGCACGAGGCGGCCAAGCCGCAGGACCCGCAGGACGCGGCGGCGTTCCACCGGGTGACGGGCACGATCCTCACCGTGACGGCCCTCGCGTCGTTCGCCGCGGTTTGGATTTCGGCGGGCGGTTACGGAGGGATCGCGCCGCCCCGGCTGCCCCCCGGGGCCATGGCGAACGGCGCGCCGCCGGGATGGGTGCAGGACTTGATCGCCCCGTGGTCGGCCGGGGCGACGCTGCCGCTGGTGCTGCCGGCGTGTCTGGCGGGCATGGCGTTCCACCTGGCCGGCGTCCAGCGGACCGTGTTCCGCGGGCCGTGGACGGCGGCGGCGGGCCCGAGCATCGGGGTGCGCCGCCGGTCGGCGGTCGCGCTGGCGTCGTACCTGTCCGCCCCGCTCCTGCTCCTGCCGATCGCTGTCGCGGTGGTCGCGGCCGTGCCATTTGCGGCGTCGGTCGCCCCGGCCAAGGCCGCCCGCCTGCTCGACCAGCCGAAGGTCATGGGCTTTGTCGGGGTGGCGGCGGCCGGGTTGGTGTTCGCCGCGGTGCTCGGGACGCTCGTGCGTGTGGGGGTGTGGGTCGCCCGGACGACGCGCGGCGGGCCGGCGGCCGTCGCCCGCGGCGTCGGGGAACTGGTGGTCCTGTGGCTCCTGGGCGGGGCGGCGTGGCTCGTCGTCCTGCCGTGGTGCGTCGGGCTGGCTTGGGTGTTGATCGACGCGCTGCGGTGAGGCGGGACCGATGATCGACCCGGGCTCGCCGTACGGCACCCGGGCTCACCGCGGTTCGGCGGTCGCCGCCGGGGCCGAGGCCGGCCCGCTCGCCGGGGTCGCCGGCCCGGCGGGCGCGAGGGTCGGCGGCGTCGTCATCCCGCTCGCGTCGTCCACCGCCGGCACGCCCGGCAGCCGGAACCTCGTCAGGTCCCGGTACTGCCGCACCGCCTCATTCCGCCTGCCGCCCACCAGCCCGCCGTACCAGCTGTATTTCGGCTCGTCCCAGAACGGTGTCTCGCCCTGCGGGTTCGGGTCGGTGTCCTGCGGGCCCTCCTCGTAGTACACGAGCGGACGGTCCGCCCCTCCCGGCAATGCGCTCGACTTGACGACGTAACCGAGCGGTCGGCCGTCGGCGGCGAACGGGTCGGCCGGCACGGCCGGCAGGTAGTCGGGCACCAGGTCCTGCAGACGGTCCGGCCACCGCCCGTGGTCGGCCCGGTACAGTTGGGCGGCCAGAGACGTCGCCGCCATCCGCCGCTCGCCCAGCCCGCGGAACTGTAGTTTGACAGACCGGGCGAGCGACCGCCCCGACGTCTGGAACCACCGCGAGTACCGCGGCACCTCGGGCGGGGCCGCTCTGCCGCCCCCGCCACCGGGCGAGCCGCCGCTCGGGACGGGCTCGTACGCCTCCCGCCGCAGGACGGCTTGGGCATTCGGCCAGCTGGCGGCGCGCGCCGCGTCGGCCGCCAGCGTCCCGTTGGTCGTCGCGCGGGTGACTTCCGCCTCGGCCAGCGGCCGGATCGCCCACGTTTTCTCCCCCTCGGCCCGCACCTGTTCGGCACCCGCCAGCCGCTCGACCGTCAGGGCGGCGGGCAGCCCGGCGCGGGCGGCAGACTCGTCCAACAGTTCGGCGATCAGCCCGCGGACGCCGGCCCGTGCTGCCGAGGAGCCGGGGTCCGCGGCCCCCGGCCGAAGCCCCGGCGCGATCACCATCGTCCCGTGGCACGTCAACGCCTCCACCCCCATGCCGACCAGCTGGGAGATGAGCGTCGGGTCCTGCCGGAGCGACCGGCCGACGTACAGCGCGTCCCGGAGCCGCTCGACCGCCTCGGCGTCGTCGCCCTGGAGGTGCGCCCACGTCGCCCCGTCGGCCAGCAGGTTCGCCAAGTTGCGGGACTGGTTCCAGCCCGGCGTGAGCCCGAGAAGGGCTGTCAGGTTGAGCTGCGACCGCACCGCGGCCCGCGGCAGCGCTCGGGCCTGCCGGGCGGCGGCGAACAGCGGGCCGTGCGCCCGCTCCGACCCACTTGCCAGCGCCGTCCAGTTCGGGCCGTACGGCGGGGCCTCGCTGTAGACAAGATTGCTGGTCCGCGGCGAGTCGACGCCGGGCACGGCCAGGGCGGCCGCCGCCATCTGGGCAACCCAGGCGTTGTCCGCGTTCGGCACGGTCGGCAGCGCGACCTCGGCGAGCGACGTCGGCTCTCCCCGCGCCCGGGCGGCCGCGTCGGCGGCCCGCGTACGGTTCGCGAGGTGCCGCCCGACGCCCAGCCGCAGGAGGAGGACGGCCACCAACAGGAGCCCGGTCAGGCGGAGGAGCCGGCCGCGCCAGAACGACCTTGGCAGGCGGAAGTCGTGTTCGTCGTGGCGTGCGACGCCGGCGGTCGCGGGCGTGTCGACGGCTGCGGAGGGGTGGGTCGGCACGGCGGGCAGGGTACCGCCCGATCACGGCGGGCGGCAATGCGGGACGAGCGAAGCCGACGCCTCACGGCTCGCCGGGCCCGGACGTGAAGCTTCGCCGGTATAGCTGGCGTAGGTGCGCGTGCTCAGGCACCCGGCCGAGGCATCCGCCGATCACTCCGTCCCCCGCGGCCGCCGAGCGGGCGACGCGCAGAACACCCGCACCAGCTTCGCCGGCCCGCCGCGGCTGGCGGCGGCGTGCGGGCGGGTCGCGTTGAAGTACAGGCCGTCCCCCGGCTTCAGGGCGAACGTCTCGTCCCCGACCGTGTACGCCACCTCCCCTTCCAGCACGTACACGAACTCCTCGCCCGGGTAGGTCAGCCGCCGCTCGGCCGTCTGTTCGCCGGCGGCCAGCGTGACGACGAACGGCTCCATCAGCTTGTGGTGCCGGTTGGCGGCCAGGGCGAGCAGGGCCCGCTCGGGGCCGGCCGTGTCGTCGCGGACGGTTACCCCGTGCCCGCTTTCGGTGTGGACCGACGCGTCGGGGGCCACGCCGGCGTCGGGGGCGAACAGCACGTCCGCCTCGACGCCCAGCGCCGCCGCCACCCGCAGTAGCGTCGCCACCGGCGGGGACGCCTTGCCGTGCTCGATCTTGCTCAGGAACCCCTTGGTGTACCCGGCCCGCTTAGCCACGTCCTCCAGCCGCAGCCCTCGCTCGGTGCGAAACCAGCGGAGCCGGGCGGCGACGACGGACGACGGGACCGGCGGGGCCGACCCATCGGGGGAGGCGGGTGCGGGGGCCGACGGCGGTGCGGCGACGAGGGGAGCGGAACCGTTGGCGGGGCCGGCCGAGCCCACCGACGACCCGGCCGCCAAGGCGTGCAACGGGTGGATGGAGGGTCGGACCGGCTCGGACAGGCGCGTCATGAGGCACTCCCCGGTCGAGGGGAGCGCGGTGGTTGAGTCGGATTAAACCGTAAGTGGGCTGAAATGTCCATCGCTCAATTGCTGCCCTTACCAACTAGATTGCGCGGCGGGGCATGGCCAGCCAACAGTCCTGTCCGTGGCCGGGGCCGACGACCTCGGATACCTTGGCGACACCACCGATGGCTGACGCCGAAGACGCCGACCCGTTCCCGCCGCCGCCCGCGACGCCCGAGCAGGCCGTCCC
>JAQGHJ010000945.1 GCA_028288905.1 Phycisphaerales bacterium
CGGTGTAGGACCGCCCGCTGCCGACGTTGAACACCCGCCCGGCCGCCTCGGGGACGGTCAGGGCGAGCCGGCAGGCCTGGGCGACGTCGTACACGCTGACGAAGTCCCGCCGCTGGAGCCCGTCCTCGAAGATCACCGGCCGCCGGCCGTTCATCAGCCGGCTCGCGAAGATCGCCAGCACGCCGGTGTACGGGTTGCTCAGCGCCTGGCGGGTGCCGAACACGTTGAAGAACCGCATCGCCACCGTCGGGATGGCGTACGCCCGCCCGATCATGAGGCACATCCGCTCCTGGTCGAACTTGCTCAGCGCGTAGACCGACGACAGGGCCGGTTGCTTCGACTCGGGCGTGGGGATCGGCTTGAGCACCTGCTGGCGGTTGTTCCGCAGCTCCCACTCGTGGGCGTGCAACTGCTCTACGCCGCGCTCCTGCCCGGCCGACACGTCGCCGTCGGGCCCGGCGTACAGCCCCTCGCCGTACACGCTCATGCTCGACGCGACGACGAGCCGCCCGATCTGCTCGCGCCGCTCCACGAGCGCCTCGAGCAGCACGGCGGTTCCCAGGTTGTTGAGGCTCGTGTAGTTCGCGATCTCGTACATGCTCTGGCCGACGCCGACGGCGGCGGCCAGGTGGTACACCGCGTCGACCCCGTCCAGGGCGCGGCGGACGGCCGCCGCGTCGCGGACGTCGCCCTCGATCAACTCCACGTCCGGGTCGAGGTAGTCAGGCCGCCGGGCGTCGGGGCCGTGGACCTGAGGGCTCAGGTTATCCAGCGCTCGCACCCGGTACCCGCGGCGCAATAACTCGTCGGCCAGGTGCGAGCCGATGAACCCCGCGCCGCCCGTGATCAACACGTGTTCACTCATGCGTGTCGCCTTCGCCTCGCGTGCGGGTCGCCGCCGGCCGCCCCCACTTCGCAGGAGGCGTCAGAATCGGCTGCGAACCACACGGCGGACTGAGCAACGGGGGTGCCGCGTGAGGGAAGGCGGCGTAGGAGGGAAGGTGTTCGGGCGGTGGCACGGCGACGCGGGGAGCGCGGACCGCCGGCTTTTCCCGGCGAAGCGAGCAGGTGGCCCCGGCCGGATCCTGGCACGGGCGTACGCATGAGCGAAAGGAGCTGTAGGGATAATCGAAGTCGGCCTCCCGCAAGGCCTATCGACTGATCCGCTCCGCCGTAAGTCAGGACGCCGCAGTCGGCGGGCGGGTGCCGCGACAAGGAGGAGCGCCCCGCGTGGCCGACCGGCAGACTCGCGTCTTTCATGGGAGACGCGTCGCGAGGCGCCCGGGCCTAGGCGGCTCGAACTTGGCCCCCGCCGTGGCCGGCGACGGCGTCCGGTAGCATCTGGAGCGCCGCCATCGAGTGGTACAGTCCGCGGCGGGCAACGAGCTGCTCGTGCGTCCCCTCTTCCACGATCCGGCCGCCGTCCATGACGTAGATCCGGTCACAGTGCACGACGCTGCTCAGGCGGTGGCTGACGATCACGACGGTCCGCGCTCCCTTCAGCCCCCGCAGACTCTCCGTGACGAAGTGCTCGTGGTGCGGGTCGAGCGCGCTCGTCGGCTCGTCGAGGACGACGATCGGCGCGCCGGTCAGCAGCGCGCGGGCGATGTTGAGGCGCTGCCGTTGCCCGCCGGACAGGTTCGCCCCGCCCTCGGCGACCGGGCAGGCGTACCCGCCCGGCAGCCGCTCGATGAATTCCGCCGCCCCGGCCATCCGGGCAGCCTCCCGGACCTCCTCGCGGCTCGCGCCGGGCCGGCCGTACGCGATGTTCTCCGCGACCGTGCTCGGCAGAAGGGCCGAGTCCTGCAAGACGAGGGCCACGTGCCGCCGCAGGTCTTCGACCTTCACGGCCCGGGCGTCGACGCCGTCGAGGCGGATCGTACCGGCCGTCGGATCGTAAAACCGCGGGATGAGGTTGAGCAGCGTGCTCTTGCCCGCCCCGCTGGCCCCGACGAAGGCGACCGACTCGCCGGGCCGGACGCGGACCGAAACGTCCCGCAGCACGCCCCGCGACGAATCCTCCTCGTCGGGGCCCGAGTTACCCTCCGCGTTCGCCGACGCTCGGGGCCCCGCGACGGGGTACTCGAAGCCGACGTGCTCAAACTCCAGCGTCCGCGGCCTGACTGGCAACGGGACCGCGTCAAGTCGGTCGGCCACGGCCGGGTTCCGGTCGAGCACCTCGAACACGCGCTCGGCCCCGGCGGCGCCGCCATGGGCGTTGGCGGCGAACCCGGTCAGGGTGCACAGGGGCCCCCAGATCATGCCCAGGTACGACGTGAAGACCATCAGGTCGCCCACCGTCATGCCGCCGGGGCGAGGCCGGAGGAACTGGTCCCGGTAGACGAGGTAACCCCCGTACCCGAAGACGGCCGCCCCGGCCGCCCCGAACAGCATGCCAATGATGAGCGTGTACGCCATCTGCTGGCGGTTCAGCCGCCACCACGACCGGATAGTTTCCCGCACGGTGCCTTGGAACCGCGCGAACTCGTGCGCTTCGCGGCCGAACGCCTGCATCAACCCCACGGACGCGATCGACTGCTGGACCGCGCTGGTGAACTCCGCGTCCCGCTCCTTGCACTCGATCGAGCGCGCCTTCAGCCGCCGGCCGAACACCACGTTGGCGATCGCCAGCGGCGGCGCCACCGACAGTGCGATCGCCGTGAGCGCCGGGCTCCGGGACCCGAGCACGACGGCCATCGCTGCGAACGTCGCCACAGCGACGACCGTCGCCACCACGGTGCCGAGGATCGCCTGGAACCCGAACGTGTCGGAGCTGAGCCGGTGGATCGCGTCCCCCTGGGGCCGGGACCGGTGGTAATCGAGGTCGAGCGCCTGCAGCTTCCGGTAAAGGTCGCACCGCACGCGGAGCAAGCCGTTGTAGTTCACTCGGTTGCTGAGGACGGATTGGGCGACGCCGAGCAGGTCCTGCCCGGCCTTCAAGACCAGCCCGATCGCCGCC
>JAQGHJ010000036.1 GCA_028288905.1 Phycisphaerales bacterium
CGCGGCGAGCGGGGACGGGAACGCGACCGCGAGGTCGGCGACGGGGGCGGTGATCGTGACCTGCCCCGCCGTCGCCACGTCGTCGGACCGCGACGACTGGGCGGCCGACCCGGTCGGGTCGATCTGGGCCAGCAGCGTGTACGCTCCGGTCGGGAGGAGGGCGGGGAACGCGAACTTGAACTTCACCCCCTTCGACTTGCCCGGCTTGAGCGACAGCGTGACGGCCTGGGTGGCGACGACCGCGTCGCCGACGTCCACGACCCCGTCGGCCGACGCCAGCAACCGGACCGGGACCGTCCCGGCGAACGCCTCGGTCCCGGCATTCGTTACCCGGACGGTGAGCTTCCCAGCCGCCCCGCCGATGACTGTGGCGGGCAGCGCCCCGACCGCCGCTACGGTCAGGTTTGCGGCCGAGGTCGGCGGCGACGGCGGGCTGGCCGTCGGAGCCGCTAGCGCGGTGACGAGCGTGTAGTTCGCCGCGTCGGCCGACCCGACGTACGCCAGGTCCGGCAGGCCGTCGCCGTTCAGGTCCGCGGCCGTCCCCCGGCCGGACGTGCCGAGCGGGACGCTCACCCGGGCCCCGAACGTCCCGTTCCCGTTCCCCGGCAGCACGGACAGGGTCCCGTCGGCGTTCGTCCCGGCGGTGACCAGGTCTAAGTGCCCGTCTCCGTCGACGTCGACGGCCGACGCGATAACGGTCGACGGGTTGTCGACGTTCGACCGGAAGGTCAGGTCGCCGTTCCCGAGCGAGACGAGCGGCGACCCGTCGGCGTCCACGCCGCGGACGACGTCCAGTTTGCCGTCCTCGTTCACGTCGCTCACGTCCACCACCGACCCCCGCCCGGCCGTCGTGACGGCGGCGGCGAACGTGCCGTCGCCCCGGCCGGCGAATGCGGAGAGGTTATTGCCGCCGAAGTTGCCGACGACGCGGTCGAGGTTCCCGTCGGAGTTGAAGTCGCCGGCCACGAGGCTGGCCGGGTCTGTCCCGGCCGTGAGCGTGACGAGCACCCCGAGCAGTGCAGTCGGGTCACCGAGCCGGACGGTCAGCGTGTTGCCCGACCGGTTCCCGACGGCCACGTCGTCCCGCCCGTCCGTGTCGAAGTCGGCGGCCAGGATCTGGAACGGCCCGTCGCCGGCCGGGAAGTCGGCGGCGGCGGCGAGCGTCCCGTCCCCGTTTCCGGCCAGGACGTGGACGGTGTCGGCGCCGTAGTCGGCGACGGCGATGTCGAGCCGGCCGTCCCCGTTGAAGTCGCCGGCGGCCGGCTCGAAGTTGAAGTTCGCCCGCCCGGCCAAGGTGGGGGTGGCGAACGTCCCGTCCCCGTTCCCCTTGGCGAAGTACAGGTAACCGGCCGGGCCGGTGGAGGTCGGTGAACTGATCGACAGGATCAGGTCCGCCTTCGCGTCGCCGTCGAAGTCGCCGACGACCGGCCGCTGGTACGTGCCCCCGTCGCTGCTGACGGCCGGTGCGGGGACCGACACGGGCGCCGCGAACGCGACCGACAGGAGTGACCGACGTTCGAGCGCCTCGGCGACGGCGGCGGCGGGCTTCGACAGGGGAGACGGGTGGCGACGCGACATCAAGTTGACCTGGTGCGGGGCGAAGGGGATGACCGGGTGGTGGACGGCGGGAACGGGTGACGATTGGACGCCGGGGGAGCCGGTGGCGTCAAGGACAATGTCGCGCCGAGGCTGTCCCCTCTGCCACGGGGCGCAGCCTCGCCGTCACGGCCGGGGCCGCGGTACGATGCGGGTGTGGCCGACCCTGTCACCGGCAACCTCGTGGCCTGCGACCTGTGCGGTGCGAAGCTCGCCGCCCACGCCTCGTACGTCGTCCGGATCGACGTCTTCGCCGACCCGTCGCTGCCGCCGACGGACGGTGCCGACCTGGCCGGGCTCGACTTCGACGCGGCGATGGCTCAGATCGCCGCCGAGGCCGCCCACCTGACGGCCGACGACCTGCAGGACGGCGTCCACCGCCGGTTCGAGCACCGGCTCTGCCCGCGGTGCCACAAGCGGTTCCTGGCCAACCCGCTCGGCAAGCCTCGGGACGTGCGGCCGGCGTCGAACTGACGCTCACGCCTTGGCACCCTCCCCCGTGGCACGCGTTTGTAACCCGTGCGCCCGGTCGGAGGTCCGAAGACGCACGGATTACAAACCCGTGCCCCGGGGAAGAGGCCGCCGCCTCCCATCTTCCGCCCTCCACCGGCCGTCGCACGCCCCGCCGCCGCCGTTTACCATGCCGGCATGAGCCGCCCCCCCCGCCCGCCGCGCGACGCTTCTCGGCGGTACCACGACCGCGTCGCCCGGCAGTACGACGCGATCTACGACGACCCGTACTGGGCGTTCCACGACGAGCTGAGCTGGCGGTTGGTGAAGCCGCACCTGCCGCGGGACGCGACGGCGGCCTGCTGCGACCTCGGGTGCGGGACCGGCAAGTGGGGGCTGAAGCTGCTCAAGAGCGGGTACCCGACCACGTTCGTCGACCACAGCGGGTCGATGGTCGAGCAGGCTCGGGCCCGGGTCGAGGAGATGGGCGGCCGGGCGAAAAAGGCGACGCTGCTGGTGGCCGACATCGTCGACCTGTCTGCGATTCCGGCCGAGAGCTTCATGCTCACGACGGCGATGGGCGACCCGCTGAGCATCTGCTCGGACCCGGCCGCCGCCGCCCGCGAGATGTTCCGTACGACTCGTCCCGGCGGCGTGGTGATCGCGACGGCCGACAACAAGCTGGCCGCCCTCGACCACTACGTCGAGCGGGGGAACCTCGACGCGCTCGAGCAGTTCGTGCGGACGGGCCGGACGAACTGGCTGACGGCCGACGAGCGGGAGCGGTTCGAGCTGACCACGTTCACGCCCGCATCACTGCGGCGGTTGTTCGAACGGGCGGGGTTCGAGGTGCTCGGGGTGGCCGGCAAGACGATCCTGCCCGTCCGGCAGAACAAGCGGCTATTGGAGCAGGACGAGGCGGCCGTCCGCCGGCTGCTGGCGCTGGAGGAGGAACTGGCCAAAGACCCGGCCGCGGCCGGGCGGGCGGGGCATTTGCAGATCACAGCCCGGCGGCCTGCGGCAGGCGGGGCAGAATGACGAAGCCCGAATGACGAATAACGAATCGGTGAAGAGAGCTTCGGTGCCTCCTTCCTCGTTTCGTTATTCGTCATTCGGGCTTCGTCATTCCTGCCCTCCCCGGCGGGCTACAGCCGCGACGCCGCGTCGCCGGTGCCCGGCGGCCTCGGTTTGCGGCCGGTCTGAGTGCTGAAGCTCTGCAGGTAGCTGATCCACATCATGGACAGCCCGAAGCTGTACGCCCCCTGGATTACCTGGTCCATGTAGTGCTGGGTCGGCGGGATGTGGTACCGCTCGGCGCTGACGCCCTGGTAGGTGACGGCCTTAATCGGCTGCCCCTTGCCGAGCGGGGCGATGGTGACGTCGATCCGGCGGTAGATGCCGACGTCCTTGCCGCCGGGGTCCAGCTTGCGGTTCACCTTCTGGTCGAGGATGCCCAGGTCGTGCTCGGACAGGTCGAACACGGCCCCCATCACGTACTTGCCGGGGTCGTACACGATGTCGCCGATGCCGCCGGCCCAATACTCGGAGAAGATCGGAAAACTTAGGCGGTAGTTGTCCAGGACGGCCGGCTTGCCGGACTTCAGGGGCGGGGCCTTGTGGCCGTAGTGTCGGCACCACTCCGCGACCGCGCGAGAGTTGAGGTTGGAGCCGTACGCGAAGTACCACATGCCCGAAAGCAGCCAGACCGGGTGACGTTGGGTCGAGCCGTCCTTGACGCGTCCGCCGGCCGCCGGGCCCAGACCGCAAGGCCCGCCCCGCCAGATACTTACCGGAAAACACCTGTCGACCAGCCGCGCGAACCGTTCCGCCCGTCGGTCGGGGTGATTCTGCGGAAAACGCTCGGAAGAGCAACGCGACGGCGTCCGGAAAACCCGGGCGGAAACAGATCGATAAATCTTTTCG
>JAQGHJ010000041.1 GCA_028288905.1 Phycisphaerales bacterium
CGCCCCCGGTGCCCGCCGCACCGTGTACCCCGCCCGCCCGACGGGTATACTGCCCGGCCCGCCGCGGACGGACCCGCGGCCGGTCGCCGCCCGCCCGCCCCCAATGACAACCAACGGTCAACCTCACCCCGCCCCGGCGGGACCCGCCGCCGAACCGCCCGCCGCCCCCGATCCTGCCGGCCTGCCCGCCCGGCAGAACGATCAGGCCCGGTCGGAGCCCAAGCGGGGCACCCGCGACTTCTGGCGGGCGATGGCGTTCGTCTGGCCGTACCGCAGGACGATCGCCGTCTCCGTCGTCTGCGCGTTCTTCGTCGGGCTCGCCATCAGCGGCAGCCTGACGGCGATCACGCCGGTGCTGCGGGTGCTGCTGAGCAAGCAGACGGTCCAGCAGTGGGTCGACGGGGTGATCGCCGAGCGGCGGCTGGGCGTGCGGCTGCTGGAGGGGACGCCGGAGGCGCAGGTCGCCCAGGTGAAGCCGGACGGCGCCGCCGCCAAGGCCGGGCTGGAGAACGGCGACAGCGTCCTGCTGCCGGCCGACGCCGAGGTGGCCGACCGCCCGGCCATCAGCCAGACCCCCGGCCACACCCCGCGGGCGGCGGCCACCGCGGCCGTGCTGGCCGACCCGGCCGCCACCGTCGCCGTCGTCCGCCGGGAACGCCACGGGCAGATCGTCCCCGTCACGCTCCCGCTCGACCCGGTCCCACCGCACCTCGTCGCCCTCCGCCGGGCGGCGTCGGTCGTGTCGCCCGACCCGGTCTGGGCGCTCGCCCAGATCTTCGTGGCCCTCGGGCTGCTGTCGACGACCGGCAACGTCCTCAAGTTCTTCCAGGAGTACTTGTCGGACAAGGTGGCTGTGTCGGCCGTCCACGACGTCCGGCGGAAGCTGTACGACCACATCCTGCACGTCCCGATGAGCCACTTCGGCAGGCACGGGACGAGCGACGTGACCAGCCGGCTCGTGCAGGACTCGGCCGCCCTGGAGGTCGGGTTCAAGACCGTGCTCGGGCAGAGCGTGCAGCAGCCGATCATCTCGGCGATGGCGTTCGGCGTCGCGCTGTACACGAGCTGGAAGCTGACGCTCGTGATCATCGTGTTCGTCCCGATCATGGGGGCGGTGATTCAGAAGTTCGGGAAAAAGATGCGGCGGACGGCCCGGGCGGCCATGCAGAAGAACTCGGCCATGCTCGGGCAGATCGCCGGGACGCTGAACGGCGTGCGGGTGGTGAAGTCGGCCGGGGCCGAGCGGTGGGAACGGCGGCGGTACCGCGGGATCATGCGGCAGCTGATGGGCGAGCAGTTCCGGATGAGCAAGCTGGAGGCGGCCGGCAGCCCGATCATGGAGACGGTCACGCTCGTGGTGGTCGGCACGATCGTGCTGATCGCGACGTACATGGTGACCAAGAGCCAGACGCTGTCGATCGCCGAGTTCTTCCTCGTGATGGCCTGCCTCGGGACGATCGGGGACAGCATGCGGCGGCTGAACAAGGTGAACGGCGTGCTCCAGCGGGCGAGCGCGTCGGCCGAGCGGATCTTCGAGGTGATCAACCTGCCGGTCGAGCGCCGCCGCGAGCTGCGGCGGCCCGACGGCCGGGGCGGCCGGGACGAGGAGGCCCGGGACGCCGCGATAGCCGCTACGGGCACCGTCAACGGCACCGGCGTGAGCAGCCGAACCGGTCACACCACGACTGACGACGGACCATTGGCTACTGACCAAGGACCAAGGGCCAAGGACCAAGGACTACGCCAATCCGTCAAGCTCAAGCCGCTGGCCGACGCCGTCCGGTTCGAGCACGTGACGTTCGCCTACCCCGGCTCGCCGACGCCGGCTCTGGTCGACGTGTCCCTGACGGTCCGCAAGGGCACGTGCGTGGCCGTCGTCGGGCGGAACGGGTCGGGCAAGACGACGCTGCTGGCCCTGCTGCCGCGATTCTACGACGTCGACGGCGGGCGGGTGACCGTCGACGGGGTGGACGTCCGGGACGCGACGCTCCGAAGCCTCCGCGGGCAGATCAGCCTCGTGACGCAGGACTCGGTGATCTTCCCCGGCACGATCGCGGAGAACGTCGCGTACGGCCACCCGCTGGCCGGCCGGCTGCGGGACCCGGCCGCGGCGAACGTGCCGACCGTGAAGGCCCTGCGGGCGGCGGTCGAGGACGCGGCCCGGCGGGCGTTCGCCCACGACTTCATCCTCGAGAAGCCGGCCGGGTACGACACGGTGCTCGACGGGCTCGGCAGCCAGCTGAGCGGCGGGCAGAAGCAGCGGCTGTGCATCGCCCGGGCGATCCTGCGGCGGGCCCCGATCCTGATCCTCGACGAGGCGACGAGCCAGGTGGACGCCGAGAGCGAGCACCTGATCCAGCAGGCCGTCGACGGACTGCTGCGGGAGGGCCACGCCGCCGGCGCCGCAGGGCAGCCGAACGGCGACTGGCAGGCGAACGGCGGCGGGCTGGGCTCGCACACGGGCCCGCCGACCGTGTTCGTGATCGCCCACCGGTTCGCGACGATCCGGTCGGCCGACGTGATCGTGGTCATGGAGCGCGGCCGGGTCGTCGGCCAGGGCGGGCACGAGGAGCTGCTGCGGACCTGCGACGTGTACCGCCAGCTGTACGAGCGGCAACTGATCGCCGCGCCCGGCGCCGCGTAAGCGGCATGGGGGTCGCGCTGAGCGCTGTCCCGTAGGACCAAGACCGCAGGGCCGACTGTCTATCGGTTTGGTGTTTGGCCGCGCCCGGGCCGGCGTCTACAATCGGCGGCCGGGCCACCCTGCCGGAGACACCGCACACCTTGAGCGACCGAACCGACCACCCGCCGCTGCCCGAGGCGTTCGCCGCCCTGGGCGTTCGCAACTCCCTCCTCCGCGGGCTGGCCGAGGCGAAGTTCGTCACGCCGAGCGAGATCCAAGCGCTGCTGATCCCCCGCGCGCTGGCCGGGGTCGACATACTGGGGCAGGCCCGGACCGGCACCGGCAAGACGGCCGCGTTCGCGATCCCGGTGCTCCAGCGGGTGGCCCGGGGCGTGCCGACGCAGGCGATCATGCTCGTCCCGACCCGCGAGCTGTGCGTGCAGGTCGAGTCGGAGATCCGCCGGCTCGCCCAGTTCACGCCGATCCGGGTGGTGGCCGTGTACGGCGGGCAGCGGATCGTCGCCCAGATGAAGCAGTTGGAGCACGGGCCGGAGATCCTGGTCGGCACCCCGGGCCGGGTGATCGACCTGCTCGACCGCGGGCTGATCGACTTCGCCAACGTCCGGTTCGTCGTGCTCGACGAGGTCGACCGGATGCTCGACATCGGGTTCCGGGACGACATCCGAAACATCCTGTCCCGGGTAAAGGGGATGCGCCGCCGGTTACCCCGCGAGGACGAGGTGGAGGCGGATAGGAGGCGAGCGGGGGTCGAGGAGCGGGGGGGTGAAGGCACCGGGGAAGACGGGGTGCTGGGGGAGGACCATTCCGCCGCTCGCGGCGTCGCGGACCATCAAGGGGATGACGAACCCGAGCCCGAAGCCCCGACCGAAGGCGAGCGATTGTCAGACGAGCGATCGCGTGAAGCCTCGGGGACGCAACCTGTCACCGACGAAGACGATTTTGAGCGGGGAGGCGAGCCCT
Source organism: Phycisphaerales bacterium (assembly GCA_028288905.1). Taxonomy (GTDB): domain Bacteria; phylum Planctomycetota; class Phycisphaerae; order Tepidisphaerales; family Tepidisphaeraceae; genus Humisphaera. The sequence continues at coordinate 3,605 of JAQGHJ010000041.1, forward strand.
CAGACTTCGTTGCGTCCGCGGACGCCGACCCGCAGGACGTCCCGTTCGACGACTTCGCCGGGCACCAGACGATCTTCGTCTCGGCCACGATCAGCCCGGAGATCGAGCGGCTCGGCCGGCGGTACATGCGGGAGCCGGTCGAGAAGCTGATCGCCCCGGGGGCGGACGACAAGCCGACGGTCGAGAAGGTCGCCCAAGCCTACTTCGCGGTCGAGCCGTGGGACAAGTACCGGCTGCTGCGGGCGCTGCTGGAGCGGGAGCGGCCGGACCTGGCGATCGTGTTCTGCCGGACGAAGCGGTCGGCCGAGAAGCTGGCCGCCCGGCTGACGGCGGACGGCATCGAGTGCCGGGAGATTCACGGGAACCTGAACCAGAACCAGCGGGACCGGGTGATGCAGGGGTTCCGCAAGGGCAAGTTCGACGTGCTGGTCGCGACCGACCTAGCCAGCCGCGGCATCGACGTGGCGGACATCAGCCACATCGTGAACTACGACATCCCGGACGACCCGGAGGTGTACGTGCACCGGGTCGGCCGGACGGCCCGGATGGGGGCCGCGGGCAAGGCGTACACGTTCGTCAGCCGCGGGCAGGGGGACGAACTGAACAAGGTCGAGGCGCTGATCAACATGGTCATCCCGGCCGGTACGCTGGAGGGCTGGGAGCCCCGGCCGCAGCCGGGCGACTGGGTCGAGGGCAAGCCGGGCGTCGAGCGCCAGGGCGGCTACGGCGGCGGGCCTGGAGGGGGCGGCGACGGGAGGGCCGTCGGCGGACCGGGGGGTGGTCCCGAGGCGGGGTCCGGCGGATCGTCATCGCCCCCCGGTCCTGCCGCGGCGACGCCGGCCGAGCCGCCCCGAAGGCTCGGCAGCAAGATCCCCCTCGGCCGACGGCACAAGCGGCTGCGGTAGCGCGACCAAACGTTGCCGATCTCGCCGAGCGCGGTCGCGGCGAGAGTGGTCATCCTGAGCGGAGCGAAGGGCCCGGTGAACCCGCCGCTCGTTCCCTTCGCTTCCCACCCCTGTTTGCCTTCCATCAGCTCGCCCAGCGTTCGCGGCCACACCACCCGGCTCGTTTCGCCTTGCATTCCACCCGCCCGTTCCCCACAATTGCTCCCCCGGCCGCCGGTGAGGCGATCCGGACAGCCACGGTCCCGCGAGCCGCACCGATGCCGTTCACCCCGACGACGACGAAAACCGGCAAGGCCACCACGACGACGCGCTGAGCGCGCCCGACGTCCGTGTCCTTGCCGGTTTCCCGTCCTCCGTCCGGCGAACGAGCAGAGCGAGTGCCTCGCGGGTCCGTGGCTGTTCTCGTTTACGAGCGCGTCGGCGTCCCACCCGTTCGTGGGCCGGCGGCGGCCGCCGCGTTTCCCGTACCCCGTTGGAGCGTGCCATGTCCGTGACCGTCGCCATCGTCGGCGCCACCGGTGCCGTGGGCCAGGAGTTCCTCGCCGTGCTGGCCGAGCGGGACTTCCCGATCAAGTCCCTGAAGCTGCTGGCGAGCGCCCGCAGCGCGGGCAAGTCGGCCACGTTCCGGGGCAGGGAGATCGTGATCGAGGAGCTGACGAAGGACAGCTTCGCCGGCGTGCAGATCGCCCTGTTCTCGGCCGGTGGGAGCACGTCGAAGGAGTTCGCCCCGGCCGCCGTGGCCGCCGGCGCGATCGTGGTCGACAACAGCTCGGCGTTCCGGATGAAGGACGGCATCCCGCTCGTCGTTCCGGAGGTGAACCCGGAGGCGATCCGCAAGCACAGCGGGGTGATCGCCAACCCGAACTGCTCGACGATCATCATGAACGTCGCCGTTTGGCCGCTGCACAAGGCGAACCGCGTGAAGCGGGCCGTCGTCAGCACGTACCAAGCTGTGAGCGGGGCCGGGGCGTGGGGGCTGTACGAGCTGGAGGCCCAGCAGCGAGCGTTCGCGGCCGGCCAGCCGATCGTGAAGGAGAAGTTCCCGCACCAGATCTTCAACAACGTGTTCAGCCACAACTCGGCCGTCGCCGCCAACGGGTACAACGAGGAGGAGAACAAGCTGGTGCAGGAGACGCGGAAGATCTTCAACGACCCGCGGATCATGATCACCGGCACCTGCGTCCGCGTGCCGATCCCGCGGGCCCATTCCGAGAGCATCAACCTGGAGTTCGAGCGGCCGATCACGCCCGACCAGGTCCGACAGATCTTGTCGAAGGCCCCCGGCGTGAAGATCGTCGACGACCCGGCCGCCAACATGTTCCCCATGCCGCTGGACGCCAGCGGCCAGGACTTGGTGCTGGCCGGCAGGATCCGGCAGGACATCAGCCGGGAGGACGGGCGGGGGATCGACCTGTTCGTCAGTGGGGACCAGATCCGCAAAGGGGCGGCGACGAACGCGGTGCAGATCGCGGAGCTGCTGGTGTGACGGCGGGGCGGTTCAGCCGTCCAGGCCATGTCGTTCGCCGGCACGTCGGACCGGCCCCTTGACCGGCACCGGGGT
>JAQGHJ010000048.1 GCA_028288905.1 Phycisphaerales bacterium
CGGAGCCTCCCCGAGAACGCGGGCCATCAAATCGGGCCCGAATTTCTCCACGAAGCCATCGCTCGTCCGGAGCGTGAACGTCCGGACGAGCCGCTTCAGGTCGAGCTTCTCAACCGGGCGTAGGACCGCTTCTCCCTCCTGCACGAGCTGACCGACCCGCTCGCGGAGTTCGAGTGCCCGGGGTGTCGAAACAAGACTGCGTCCCGCCCTGACCAGCAGCGGGTCCCCCGTCGTCTCACGGAGTCGTGCGAGCGCACGGCTCATCGCCGACGGGCTCAGCCTGAGCCGTCGAGCAGCACGTGCAACGCTCCCCTCCGCGAGGAGAACGTCCAGGGTGAAAAGCAGATTGAGATCGGGCCGCGGCATGCACCGACCGTAACACACATCTATCTTGATGTGGCGTCAGACGCACGAATAACGTGCAATCGGTGCGTCTTCCGCCATGCCGTGTAAAGGCCTACGTTCTTGAAAGCTCCGATTCGGAGTGATCAGAAACGGAGTCCACGTTGAAGTCGGTCATTGCAATACGAAGTGATTCAGAGGCCGGTGGTGCGGAACGAACCCCTTCGGCCCGGTGGGCGATAGCCAGCCTCTCGCTCTCGATGCTGCTCTCGGCACTCGGCACGAGCATCGCCAACGTGGGCCTGCCGACCTTGGCACGGGCGTTCAACGCCTCCTTCCCGGAGGTCCAGTGGGTCGTCCTCGCCTACCTCCTCGCCGTCACCGCAGCGATCGTGAGCGTCGGACGGCTGGGCGACATCGTCGGCCGGAGGCGGCTCCTGCTCACCGGGATCGTCCTCTTCACGGTGGCCTCCGTCCTGTGCGGCGTCGCACCCTCGCTCCGGCTCCTGATCGCCGCCCGGGCCGCGCAGGGCCTCGGGGCGGCAGTCATGATGGCCCTCGCCATGGCCGGTGTCGGCGAGACGGTTCCAGCGGCACGGACCGGGAGCGCCATGGGGATTCTCGGCTCGACGTCAGCGGTCGGCACGGCGCTCGGCCCTTCGCTCGGCGGTGCTCTCATCGCCGGACCCGGGTGGCGGTCGATCTTCCTCGTCAACGTGCCGCTGGGCGTCCTGGCCTTTCTCCTCGCACACCGCTTCCTGCCCCCCGACCGCCGGGTGCCGACGACGGGTCGGACGAGCTACGACTACGCGGGCACGCTGCTCCTTGCCCTGACGCTCGCGGCTTACGCACCGGCGATGACGACGGGGTGCGGGAGCTTCGGCCTGCTGAACGTGTTTCTCCTGTCCGCGGCCGCCGCCGGCGTCGGCCTCTTCGTGCTCGCCGAGGCGAGGGCCGCGGCACCTCTGGTCCGACCGGCGATGTTTCGAGATCCGGTACTGGGTGCCGGGTTCGCGATGAGCACTCTCGTTACAACGGTCGTGATGGCGACGCTGGTGGTGGGCCCCTTCTACCTCTCCGGGGCGCTCTTACTCGACGCGGCCCGTATCGGGCTCGTCATGTCGGCCGGTCCGATCGTGGCCGCGCTGACGGGTGTACCGGCAGGTCGCCTGGTGGACCGGCTCGGCGCACGCCGCATGACCCTCTTCGGGCTCGTCGGAATGGCAGCCGGCACCGCAGTCCTGCCGATGCTGCCGACAAGCTTCGGCGTCCCCGGCTACGTCGCCCCGCTCGTCGTCATCACCGCCGGCTACGCGCTGTTCCAGGCGGCGAACAACACGGCCGTGATGTCGGGTGTTCGGCCGGACCAGCGAGGCGTCGTCCCCGGCCTGCTCAACCTGTCCCGGAACCTTGGGCTCATCACCGGAGCGTCCGTCATGGGCGCAGTGTTTACTTTCGGAGCGGGAGCGTCCAACCTGATGGCAACGCGTCCGGGGGGCGTGGTCGATGGGATGCGGCTCACGTTCGCGGTCGCTGCGGTCTTGGTCGCCGTCGCCCTCACCATCACATGGATAGGCCGCACCCCTTCGCGACGTCCCTTACCCCAGATCGGCAAACCGAGGACGGCCGTTGCCTTGCGTAGGTTCTAGGCAGGCGGAAACTCGGGGTCCGTGCGCTCGGCCCGGCCGGTGGTCGTCACGAGCGCGTACGCAACGGCGGCCGCCGCGGCGACGGCACGCGTGCGGTCGAGCACCGGCCCCGGGAGCGCGAGAGGCAGGCTTCTGTCACGTGCTCGTAAATCTCCTCCGCGAGCGCGCGGGCGAAAACCTCTCCCTCGGCGGTGAGTGCGACCGGCCGGATGAGGTCCTCCGCCTGTCGCCTGACGGCCTCGATGCGGTCGTCGCCGAAGGACAGCTTCGGAGGATACCGGGGTTCACTTCCAAGGGATTTGGCACGGGGCGGCTGGACCGGGGTCGCGGAGCCGAGTCGTCATGCCGCGGCGGAACCGCCCAGCGCCTGAGGGAGCTCGGTGACGTCGTGGTAGCCCAGCAGCAGGACCTCGTCGCCGTGGTCCTGCTGCAGCACGCGGAGGCGTTCGAGCGTCTCGAGCCGCTTCGCGTTGTCGACCGACTGTGCCGCCGCGATCGGTCCGACGGGATGGTCGCGGTCGGCGAGCTCGCCGCGCAGGTAGTAGGCGTCGCCCACGTGCAGGACCCAGCCGGGGCCGACGCGGACCGCGACCCCGCAGTGGCCGGCCGTGTGGCCGAAAAGCGGGACGAGGAGGACCGGCGACTCGAATCCGAGGTCGAGGCGTCGGGCGGGAAAGCCGAACCAGTCCTCGGCCGGCCCGGGCCCGTGGCTCACCCACCGCGGCCCGTGCCCGAACTGGATCGGGAGGTAGCGCGGGTGGCCGCCGCGCATCGCGTCCAGCTCCTCCGATGAGACGTGGACCTCCGCGCCGGGGAAATCCGCCAGGCCGCCGGCGTGGTCCGGGTCGAGGTGCGTGAGGACGAGGTGCGTCACGTCCCGCGACGCGACGCCCCGCCGGGCGAGCTGGCGGACGGCGGTGTCGGGCTCGCTGAACTTGAAGCCGGCCAGGTCGATAAGGTGCTGGCCGATCCGGCCGATCGGGTCACGCACGTCCTGAAGGCCGATGCCGGTCTCGACGAGCGCGGTTCCGGCGCGGTCGCGGAGCAAGAGGCAGTGGCAGCTGATCCTCGGGTTCGGCGGCGCGTGCAGCCAGCCGGCGTTCAGGTGTTCGAGGGTGGTCATACGGAGAAACCTCTCCTTTCTCCCCTGGCCGATCAATGACGCGTGCGGTGGACGTCGAGCCTGGCGCGGGCGAGAAACGGGGCCCCGATCAATCAATGCCGCAAGCGAGGTGTCCTCTTACCCGTCCCGCCAGAAGAGCGCTACGCGCTCGAGTGCCTGCTCGGTGCGGAACTGTCCCGGGCGACTCTGGGCACGGCTCCCCCTTTCTGTATCTGTTGCTACACTATTCCGCTTGACCTGGCGGTTCAAGGGCGATATCTCTAACGGTCGATACATAATTCTCGGTGCCGGCGTTGGGTATCAGCGTCGGACCCGCAACGACCCCCGAGGAGATGCACCATGACCGCGACCGCCACCACCACGCCGCAAACCACCAAGCCCGCCGCCGCTACCCTGCTCACGCCGCACCTCGTCTGCCGGGACGTCGCGGGTGCCATCGAGTTCTACAAGCGGGCGTTCGGGGCCGAGGAGATGCGGGTCGTCCGGACGCCGGACGGCGGCGTCATGCACGCGGCCCTCACGGTCGGCGGGGCCATGCTGTTCCTCGCCGACGAGTGCCCCGAGTTCGGGAGCCGGAGCCCGCAAGGGTTGGGCGGGACGCCGGTGACCCTCCACCTCCACGTGCCGGACTGCGACGCCGTCTTCGACCGCGCGGTCCGGGCCGGGTGTACGGTGAAGATGCCACTGGAGAACATGTTCTGGGGCGACCGCTACGGCGTCCTCCAGGACCCGTACGGGCACGCCTGGTCGATCGCCACGAACGTGCGGCACGTGTCGCAAGAGGAGATGGAGAAAGGTGCGGCCGCGTGCGGCGAGCAGATGAAGCAGGAGCTTGAGCGGCGGAAGGCCGCGGCTCGGTAGCGACGCCGAATATCCCACAGCGACCGAGAGATTCAGCACCAGACCGGGACACCACCATGATCGACACGCCGCAGATATCGGAGACGAGGGCCCAGCAGACCGCGGTCATCCACCTGACCATCCCCCGCGAGAAGATCCGGGAGGTCATGGGGCCGGGATTGAATGAGCTGATGGGAGCCGTCGCCGCTCAAGGGAAGAAACCAGTCGGCCCCTGGCTCACCCACCACCTGAGGACGGACCCCGCGACGTTCGACTTCGAGATCAGCATCCCGGTCGATTCGCCGGTCACCGCCGCAGGTCGGGTGAAGCCGAGCGAGCTTCCGGGGGCGACGGTGGCACGGACGGTCTACCGCGGTCCGTACGAGGGGCTCGCGGCCGCGTGGGGCGAGTTCAACGCGTGGATCCGGGCGAGCGGCCGTACGCCGGCCGAGAACCTCTGGGAGTGCTACGTCGCAGGCCCCGAGTCCGGCCCCGACCCGTCCACGTGGCGGACGGAGCTCAACCGGCCGCTCCTCGATTGAGCGGCGTCTCCACACCTCGGACGGGAGATCCCAAGCGAACTGCGGTATCCAGCCGGAACCGGGAAGCCAAAACCACTAACAGGCGGAGAGTCGAATTGAGGAAGATCCGGATCATGGAACACATCTCGCTGGACGGCGTGATCCAGCACGAGGACGGCGAAGGCTTCTCGCACGGCGGATGGACGACGCCGTACCGAACGCCCGCCGGGCTCGCGGCCGTCATGGAGGCACAGGGCAGCGTCTACGATCTGCTGCTCGGCCGCCGCACCTACGACAGCTGGGCCACCTACTGGCCGAAGGCCGGGGACAGTCCGATCGCAAAGGGGCTAAACGCCGCGACGAAGTACGTCGCGACCCACAGGCCCGAGAGCCTCGAATGGGGCCCGGTCGGGGACTTGGGCACGGACGTTATGGCGGGCGTTCGCCGCGTGAAGTCCACCGCCGGCCCCGACCTCGTCGTCTGCGGAAGCTCGGCGCTGGGGTCCGCGCTCTTGGAAGAGGGGCTGGCCGACGAGGTGGTGCTCATCGTCTACCCGCTCGTGCTCGGGCGGGGAAAGCGGTTCTTTTCGGACACGGCCGACCCCCGCGAGCTCGCTCTCGTCAGCACGAAAGCTACCCCGACGGGCGTGCTCCTCAATACCTACCGGTACGTCGGACCGCTCCTGGCCGAGCGTTCCGCCGGTGCAAGTGGCTGACCGGGTGCCAAAGCCACCTCGGTCGGATCAAACCCCCATCTTTT
>JAQGHJ010000057.1 GCA_028288905.1 Phycisphaerales bacterium
GCGACCGGTGGACGATGATCGCCGCGGCGACAACGAGTCGGGGCGTAGGAATCACCTGCGGGCGGCGGAGCCAAGTTCATTTCGGTCGGTGAGCGGGACGAGTGGCGGGCGGGAAAATTCGTGAAGGGAGCGGGGAATATGGTTGTTCGCACTTCAGTTCGCGTTCGGGACCGTGGGGTCGGCAGGCGGCGACGTGCCGCGGTGGCGGCGGCGGTCGGGGCCGTCGGCCTCCTGCCGGCGGGCGGGCGGGCCGGCACCTTCGTCTGGGACAACACGACCGGCAACTGGTCCGACCCCGCCCGGTGGGGCGGCACGGCCCCGGCCAGCAGCCCGGCGAACACCCTTCAGTTCGGGTCCGGGGCGGCCGACTACACGTCCACGAACAACATCGGGACCGGGTTCCAGCTGAACCGCATGGACCTGGTCGCGGCCCCCGCCCGGACGAACGTGATCACCGCCTCGGCCCTGGCGAACACGCTGGACTTCGTGGTCAACGGCGCGACCAACCCGCAGGTCAACCTGTCCGGCGGCGGGACGTTCCGGATCGCGAACAACGTCCGCGTGGACGCCGGCGCGAACCTTGCGGCCACCGTGGCGGCCGGCGGCTACCTCGTGTTCTCGACGGCGGCCACCCCCGCCGGGGCGACCGCGCACTCGATCGCCCCCGTGGCGACGACCACGCCGTCCACGTTCACCCTGGACGGCGGCGGGACGGTCGTCGTCCGGAACCTCACGACGACCAACGTCGCGGTCAACAACGGGCTGCTCACGACCGACGCCGACGGGGACCTCTTCGGCGCCAGCACCGACCTGGCGATCGGGGCCCAGGGGATCGTCGACTCCGGCGGGTTCACCGAGGGGTGGAACTCGCTCGCCGGGTCGGCCGGCGCGATCCTCCGCGGCAGCGCGACGATGAGCGTGTCGGCGGCGAGCGGGACGTACCGGTACGACGGGATCATGGCCAACCGGGCGGCCGTCGGGGCCGACGCCCGGGTGAACGTCCCCGGGTTCGGCCTGGTCGGCAACGCCGGGACGGCGGCCGCCCAGAACACGATGGCGTTCACCAAGGCGGGGGCGCACACGCTGACGTTGACCGGGGCCAGCACGTACTCCGGCACCACCACCGTGTCGGCCGGCACGCTGGTGTACGCCGGCGACCCGGTCGCCGCCGCGACCACCAAGGGGTTCCCGACCGGGACGATCACCAGCAGCCCGTTCGGGACCGGGACGCTCGTGCTGAGCGGGACCGGCGCGGTGTCCGTGGACGCCGGGCAGAACCGGACGATCGCCAACCTCGTGACCCTCTCGGCGCTGGCGACCGGGTCGACCGGGGTGGCCGTCGACGTCCCGGCGGGGTCCGAGCTGACGACCACGGGGGAGGTCACGTACACCGGGACCGTCAACAAGACGGGGGCCGGGCTGTGGCGGGTCGGCGGCGGCGACGGGACCGCGAACCTCGCCAGCGTCCTGAACGTGAACGGCGGGACCGTCCGGCTGACCGACGTCGCCGGCGGCGACATGAACCCGACCGCGATCAACGTGAACAGCGGCGGGACGTACGAGTTCGGCACCGAGCCGCTGCTCGGCGGCACCGAGAACCCCGACCTGCCGGCCGAGACCTACGTCACGGCCAACGCCGGCAGCACCGTGACCTGGAACGCCGGCGAGGACTTCGGCGGCCTCGTCATGAACGGCGGGGCCGTCGGGATGCGCGGGAACATCAACCTGACCGGGGCCCGGGCGTCCGACTTCCGGACCGGCACGATCTCGCTGCTCGGCAACGCCCCGACCATGGGCGGGACGCAGGCGGTCAACAAGACCGGCCCCGGCACCGTCACGATCACCGGCATCCCGCTGGTCAACGCCGGCGGCGTGAACTTCCAGGAGGGCGTGCTGAGCACGGACGTCGGGTTCCCCGGGACGGCCGGGCCGCTCACGTTCGGCGTCGCCGCCAACGGGTCGGTCGCCGCCACGAACGGCACCCTCCGGTGGGCGGGCACCGGGACCGACGGGGCGATCGCCCGACAGGTGACGCTGACGACCGGCGGCGGCACGATCGACGTCGCCGAGCCGCCGGCCGTCCTAACTTTGACCGGCGTCGCGGGCGGGGCCGGCGGGCTGACGAAGGCCGGCCCGGGCACGCTCGCGCTCGGGGCCCCGAACACGTACACGGGCGGCACGGCGGTCGCCGCCGGCACGCTGCAGGTCGGTAACGGGGCGTCCGGCGGGTCGATCGCCGGGGACGCGACGGTCGCGGCCGGGGCGACGCTGGCGTTCAACCGGGCCGACGCCGCCCTCGTGTACGCCGGGAACGTGTCCGGGGCCGGCGGGGTGTCGAAGGTCGGGGCCGGCACGGTCACGCTGACCGGGGCCCTGACCCACACCGGCCCGACCGCGGTCGGGGCCGGCACCCTGCGGGTGTCCCCGGGGACGCTCGGGGGGGCGGCGTCGGTGGCCGGCGGGGCGACGCTCGCGGTCGCCAGCCCGACCGGGGCGGCCGGCACGCTGACCGTCCCGGCCCTGAGCCTCGGGGCCGGCGGGGCCACCCTGCGGTTCGAGCTGGACCAGTCGGCCGTCCCCGCGGCCGCGCTGCTCAACGTGACCGGGGCCAACGGGCTGACGCTGAGCGGCGCGACGCACACGATCGTGTTCGCGGACCAGCAGGCCCCGGCCGTCGGGACGATCCCGCTGATCGACTACGCGGGCACCGCCGTCACGACCGGGTTCACCCTCGCCCCGCTCCCGGCCCGCGTGCAGGGCGGGCTGGTGTACAACGCGGCCGCCACCCGCATCGACCTGAACATCACCGGGTCGGACACGATCAAGTGGAACGGGAACGCGACGGTCAACTGGGACGTCGGCACGGCCGTGAACGCCGGCGGGACGCAGAACTTCAAGCTCGCCAGCACCAGCGCGGCGACGAACTTCGTCCAGAACGACGCCGTCGCGTTCGACGACACGGCGACGGGGCCGGCCGGGACGGCCGTCAGCCTGACCACCCAGCTCCAGCCGGCCGCCGTCACGGTGAGCAACGCCGCCAAGGCGTACACGTTCCAGGGGCCCGGGTCGCTGACCGGGTCGATGCCGCTGCTCAAGCAGGGGACCGGGTCGCTGACCGTGCTGACGGCCAACGCGTACACCGGCGGCACCACCGTCGCCGGCGGCACGCTGACGATCGGGAACGGCGGGAGCACCGGCGACATCGGCACCGGCCCGCTCGTGAACAACGCGACCGTCGTCTGGAACCGGGACGCGATCAGCTTCGCCGCCCCGATCACGAACAACGGGACGCTGACCAAGTCCGGCGGCAGCACGATGACGCTGACGGGCACGCTGACCGGGACCGGGACGGTGAACCTGGAGGGGGGCAACCTGTCGCTGACCCCGCCGGCCGACTACGCGTACGCCGGCACGATCGCCGGGGCCGGCTCCCTGACCAAGGTCGGGACCGCCACCCTCACCCTGGCCGGGAACAACACGTACGCCGGCGAGACGCGGGTGGAGTCCGGCCCGCTGCAGATCGGGAACGGCGGGCCGGCCGGGGCGGTCGCCGGCAACATCACCGTGGTCGACATCAGCGGGTCGGGCGGCGCGCTGCTGTTCAACCGGGCCGGCACCGTCACGATCCCGGGGAACATCTTCACCAGCGGGCGGGTGGCGAACGTCGGGCCGGGCAACACGGTCCTGACCGGGGTCCTGGCCCAGGACCCGATCTCCGTACCGATCCCGGCGATCGCGGCCGAGGCGGGGACGCTCACGCTGGCCAACCCGGACGTGTCGAACATCTTCGGCGGCCTGTCCGCCGCCGTCGGCGGGACGCTCGCGTTCGACACGACGGCCGGCAACCAGCTGCACGAGACCGTGATCTCCGGCGGCGGGACGCTGCTGAAGGTCGGGACCGGGACGCTCGTCCTGACGGGCGCGAACACGTTCGGCGGCGTCGTCCGGATCGACGCCGGCACGCTGCGGCAGTCCGACCCGACCCCCAGCCCCGACTTCAGCGGCGGCAACCTCAACGCGTCCGAGATCATCGTCAACAACGGCGGGACGTACGAGTTCGGGCAGGGCGGGGTGACCGGCGAGGACCCGAACCTGCCTTCGAACACGCTCGTGACGATCAACGCGGGCGGGACCGCCGTCTGGCGGGTCGGCGAGTCGCTAGGGGCGGTCAACCTCCAGGGCGGGACGTTGAACCTGATGGGCGCGGCCCCGAGCGGGGGCGGGCTCGTCCTGGGGAACTGGACCGGCGGCACGCTGACCGGGACCTCCGCCAGCCCGGGCGTCACCGCCATCGGGATGGGCGGGAACGCGGTCAACAAGACCACCCCCGACATCGTCACCGTCAACGGGGACGCGACGATCACGTTCACGATGAACATCCTGGACGGGACGGTCGCGTACGCGAACGCGATCAACCTCGGGGGTGCCGCCGTCACGCTCGGCGTCGCCGGGACCGGCGGGACGACCGGGACGTTCGAGTACCAGGGCGCGACCCCGGCCGCCGCCCGGGCCGGGAACTTCACGTTCAACGGCCCGGGGGTGGTGCGGGTGGCCCAGCCCGGCACGAACCTGTCGCTGTCCGGCGTGATGGGCGGGGCGGGCCGGATGACCAAGGACGGCCCCGGCACCCTGACCCTGACCGGGATCAACACGCTGACCGGCGGGGTGGCCGTGTCCGCCGGGCGGCTGCTCGTCAACGGGCAGACCGGCACGAACTCCGGGACCGGGACCGGGGCGGTGACCGTCGCGGCGGGCGGCACGCTCGGCGGGAACGGGACGATCGCCGGGGCGCTGGCGCTGAGCGGGCGGCTCGCGCCGGGCGCGGTGACGGCGGTCGGGTCGGCGTCGGTCGCCGGCGCGCTCGCCCTCGCCAGCAGCGTGTCGTTCGCCGCCACCAGCGTGTTCGACGTGCAGCTCGGCGGCGCCGGCGCCGCCCCGGTCGCCGGGACCGACTACGACCAGCTGGTCGTCCGCGGGACCGGGACGGCCGTCACGATCGTCGACGGGGCCCGGCTGAGCGTCGCCCCGCTGGCCGGGGCGGCGTTCGCCGACGGGCAGGTGTTCCGGGTGCTGGACCGGACCGCGACCGGGACGCTCACGATCGCCGGCACGTTCCGGGACGCCAACGGCACGCCGCTCCCGCAGGGGTCGTACGTGGGGGCCGGCGCGCAGTTCTTCCAGGTCAGCTACGCCGGCGGCGACCTGACGCTGACGGCCGTCCCGGAACCGGCGGCCGCCGCCGTGGCCGCCGCCGCCGCCCTCGGCC
>JAQGHJ010000074.1 GCA_028288905.1 Phycisphaerales bacterium
CTCCCACCGCTCCGCCCTGCCTGCCGCCGTCCGCCTACCGCCTACTCCCTACGCCTTCCCGTCCATCTGTAGCACCTTCACCGGGATCTCCGGCGGCAGCATCGCCTCCAGCCGCTTCTGGAAGTTCCCCTTGATGAACTGGTGGATCGCCCCGCGGCGGCTCGACCCGATCAGCACCTTGTCCACGCCGTACATGGCGGCCAGCTCGGCGATCTGCTCCGGGGCGTTCTCGCTCGTGTCGTAAGCCGGGATGATCGGGACGCCGGCCTTGTACCCGTGCTCGAGGAAGTCGGTGAACAGCGCCTGGGCGGCCGAGTCGGTCTCGAGGCTGAGCTGGGTCTCGGCCGTCACCTTGTAGTTCAGCGCGACTTCGCGGACGAAGCTGACGACGAGGGCCGCCCCCTCCGCCTTGGCCGCCCGCAGGGCCGGGCCGGCGGCCGAGTCGGACCCGGCCGTCGCCAGCAGCAGTTTCGGCCGGGCCATCGCGTCGGCCGGCAGCTGCTCGATGATCGCCTGCCGCAGCAGGCTCGGCTTCGGGCGGCGGGTCTGGGCGTACTTCGTCAGCCCGCGGAGCGTCAGCCCGATCGTCAGCACGATCGCGACGAACGCCGTCGCGTGCCACTTCGTGAACGCCAGCGTCAGCCAGATCGCGATCAACAGCAGCCCGAGCCCGGCCATCGCGGCCTTGCGGTACCACTTCCGAAGCCGGGGGTGGAACGTGGTCAGCGAGCAGTTGATCGCCACCGCCCCGACCACGCCGATCGCGTACATGGACGCCAGCGTCGTCAGGTCGTGGACGAACAGCAGCACGCTGACCGGGACCACCGTCGCAACGAACGTCGCCAGCCACGGCGCCCCGAACGGGTTCAACCCCTGGAACACCCGGGGCAACTCGTCGTCCCGGCTCATGACGTAGATCGTGCCGGTCAGCGCCCCGATGGCGGTGTTGGTGGCCGACAGCAGCAGCAGCCCGCCGAGGATCCGGACGGGCCACTCGCCCCACGGCCCGATGTACTGCCGGGCCATGTACGCCAGCATGTCCTCCTTGTGCGCCTCCCGCCCGGGGTCGAGCGAGATCATGATCAGGGCCAGCAGCAGGTTGAAGACGGCGACCTCGATCGCGCAAAGCCAGATGCTCCGCTGGGCCGTCTTGTACACCGGCCGCTTCATCACGCCGGTCAGGTTCGCGATCGCCTCGACCCCGCTCAGGGCCAGGACGATGTACACGAACCCGTACCAGACCCGGTCCGGCGCCTGCCACAGCCGGCCCCACTGGAGGTGCCGCCAGTCGATCTGGGGGAGCGCGAACACCACGATCAGCAGCGTGATGACGATCATCCCAACGGCGGCGAACAGGGCGAACCCGGCCGAGTGCTTCGGGCCCAGCAGGTTCAGCCCGCCGATCAGGACGATCGCGAGGATGCCGAGCAGCCCCGGGCTCGCCCACAGCTTGGCGAGCGCGGTCTCGCCGGGGCCGATCAGCGGCTCCCGGGCCCCGGAAAGTGTTTCGTCCTGTCGGCGGATGTCGTCCCCGGCCGGCGGCTCGGCGGCCTGCACCTGTTCCGTGTCGGCCTTGCCGGCCCCGAAGTAATGGAACCCCTCGACCGCGCTGAGCGACGCCGTCACCGTGTAGTCGGCGAACAGCAGGAGCGCCCCGATCACTCCGACGATCGCCGACCGCTGCCGGCCGGCCGTGTACACGCCCCCGCCGTCGGCGTAGATCCGGCAGATCTGGGTGTACGCCCACCCGACCGCCAGGATCAGCAGGCTCATGCCGGCGATCAGCCAGAAGCTGCTCCGCCCGGCCACGAGGAACGCGAGCCCGAGCACGTACAGCCGGCTCGTCCCCCAGTCGCCGAACAGCAGCGCGCCGGCCTGGAACCAACTCACGTTCCGCGGCCGTTCGCTGCTCAGGAGGGAGAGGGCTTTCGGGAGCGGCTTCGAATCACCAGATGCGTTCATGGGGCGGCCGCAACCGACACGGCACCAAAATGCCCCGGTAGGGCAGCCGTTCGAGCCGATCGAGCCGCGAAAAGGCTATCCGCCCCGCTAGCCACCGGCAAGGGTCGACGGACGCCGCGGGACTTCGCGTGGGGTTTACCCTGAGACCGAGGGCGGGCGTCGGAGGGGGTGGGCGAACGGCAACGGCCACGTCGGGACCGTGCGAATGACGCCCCGGCGGCGGCCGAAGGAACTGAGTCGCGGACGTTTACCGTGGTGGACAGATGAGAGACAATTGCCCCGGCAGGACGATCCCGCCAGCGGTACCCGCCATGCCCGACGTTGACACCCCCCGCCCCCCGCCGCCGCCGGACCCCGTCTTCCTCGCGCCGCCGAGACGGCTCAACGCGGCCGGGCAGCCCCGCCGGACGGGCTTCGAATTCGAGTACGCCGGGCTGGACGTCGAGCGGTCGGCCGAACTGGTGCGGGCGGTGTTCGGCGGGGACGTGGAGGTGGTCAGCCCGTCGATCCGCTCCGTGCGGACGCCGCTGGGGCCGTTCTCGGTCGAGGTCGACTCGTCCGTCATCAAAGACCAACGGTACCGGTCAGTACTGCGCGCTGTCGGGCTCGAACGCGCGGGGCTGGACCACGAGCCGGTCGAGCGGGCATTGATGGGGATGGTGGCGAACTGGGTGCCGTTCGAGATCGGCACCCCGCCGCTGCCGTTCGACCAGTTCGGCCGGCTCGACGACCTGCGCCGCCGCCTGCTGGCGGCGGGCGCGCAGGGCACCCGGACGTCCGCCCGGTTCGCGTTCGGGATGCACATCAACCCCGAGTTGCCGGGCGACGACGCCGGCAGCGTCCGCGACCACCTGCGGGCGTTCCTGCTCCTGCAGCCGTGGCTCAAGGGCCGGGTTGATGTCGACCTGACTCGCCGGGTCATGCCGTTCATCAACCCGTTCCCGAACGACTACGCCCGGCTCGTGCTCCAGCACGGGTACCCGGCTGACCTCGGCCGGCTGATCGACGACTACATCGCGTACAACCCGACCCGCAACCGGCCGCTGGACCTGCTGCCGGCGCTCGCCCACCTGGATGCCGAGCGGGTGATGGCGCGGGTCGAGGACCCGCACTTGGTCAAGGCCCGGCCGGCGTACCACTACCGGCTGCCGAACTGCCTCGTCGACGAGCCGGACTGGTCCATCGCCCGGGAGTGGAACACGTGGGTGGCCGTCGAGCGGCTGGCGGCCGACCCGGCCCGGTTGGCCGCGATGGCCGGTGACTACCTCGAAGCCGACGAGCAGTCGTTCCGCCCGTTCGTCGACAAGTGGCCGGCGGTGCTGGAGGAGTACATGAGCGAGGGGCGGAAGAATGAAGGGTGAAGTTTGAGGTCTGGAAGTCGGCCCAGTCGTGACGGCTTGTAACGGGGAGGAGAGGCCCGCGGGGTGGCACGCCGCCCTGGCGCGCTGGCAGACAGGAACCGGAAAATACCGACTTGCCTCCCTATGTCCCCTTCAGACTTCAGACTTCACCCTTCCAACTTTCCCCGCTTCTCCCGCCGCCCCGTCATCGGCGTGACCGGCCCGGACCGGGGCGGGGACGCGGCATGGTTCTTCACCTGGCTCGGGCTCGCGCTGGCCGGGGCGTCGGCGCGGCGGATCACACCGGCGTGTCGGCAGTGTCGCGTGGCGGACCTTGACGGGCTGGTGATCGGCGGCGGGGCCGACGTAGACCCCCGGCTGTACGGCGAGCCCCTGGCGCCGATGCTCGAGCCGACGGCTGAGCACCGGCGGTTGCCCCTCGTCCGCCGGGCGTTTGATCTGCTGGCGTTCCCGGTCCTCTGGTTCGTCCGCCAACTCCTCGCCCGCCCACCCCGACACCGCCGCCCGCCGTCAGCAGCCGATCGGCAGGACCACGCCCGCGACGCGCTCGAGACCAAGCTGATCGATCTGGCGGTGGCCCGTGGCCTTCCCGTTCTCGGCATCTGTCGCGGGTCGCAGTTGCTGAACGTCTACTTCGGCGGGACCCTGCACCAGAGCCTCCACGGGTTCTACGTCGAGACGCGGGAGATCCGGTCGGTCCGCCCGCGCAAGCGGGTCGAGGTTCGCCCCGGCACCCGGTTGGCCGGCCTGCTCGGGGCGGGCGAGGCGTGGGTCAACGCGTTGCACCGCCAGGCCGTCGACCGGCTCGGTCGCGGCGTCCGGGTGGCGGCCGTCGACCCGAACGGCATTGTCCAGGCGATCGAGAACGAAAGCCTGCCGTTCGTCGTCGGCGTCCAGTGGCACCC
>JAQGHJ010000122.1 GCA_028288905.1 Phycisphaerales bacterium
CCGTCCTACGTCGGCTACTGATTTTCGGCCGCTAATCTCGTACGGCCGGTCCCCTCCGAGCGAGTCATTTTTCGCCAACACAGCAGGATCCCAGCGGCAAACACGACCGCCACCGTGGCGGCCGGCGCGAGGTGGGTAACGTCGACGTAGCCGATCAGCGGGTGGACCCCGATGGCCGTCGCAAACCCGACCGTCCCGGCGGCCGCCAGCGCTTGCCACAGCCCCCGCGATGGCCGGCCGCACCAGGCGCAGGCGGCCACCGTCAGGCCCGTCGCGCACAGCCCGCCCCCGAACCCGGCCCGGTCGTGGGCGATGAGCGGGACGAGCCGCGGGTTGATCGCCCGCAGCTCGTCCGGCGACACGCCCATGTACGCCAGGTCCTGCGGGACGAACACGCTCGTCACACCGACCGTCATGATCACCAGCCCGCCGGCCACCAACCCCGCGGCCGTCACCATCAGGCACATCCGCCCGGCACCGAACGCCGTCCGCCACGGCGCGACCGCCCCCGGGCGGAGCAGGCAGCCGGGGCGGCGCCGGCCCCGAAGCGTCCGGAACGTCCGGGCCATCCCCCAGACAAAGCACGGGAGCAGGACGAGCGTGGCCGCCCCGTGCCACGTGTCGAGGTAGCCGTACCCGAGGTAGGTCAGGAAGCTGGCGAAGCCGACCCCGCCGTTCACGCACAGCGCCCACCACGCCCACGGCTCCCGGTCTCGGAGCGGGAACGCGGCCAACCACAGGTACAGGATGCCGACGGCGATGATCGACCCGCCGAACGCCCCTCGGTCGTGATACATGAAGTGAACAATTCGGCAGCCGTGCAGGCTGCAGAGCCGGTCGGCCGTCATCCCCAGGAACTTTTCGTCGTGGGGCAGGAAGTGCCCGGTCGCCGCCAGGAACAGGGCGAAGACGCCAGACAGGATGAGAGCGAGACCCGTGAACGAGACGAGGGGTCTGCCGTCACCGACCAATGCCTCGATCAGGCCGCGGTCATCCGCGGGTGGGGCCGAATCGCCGTCCCGTCCGTGCTGGGTCGGGCCGGAGGGGAGGATTGCAGGGTTCGCAGACATTTTGGGAGTATCACCGAGATGTTACCTCGGGGCGCGGGAACGGCCGCACGCTTCAGCGGTGAATCGGCCAGGGACCGTGGCTCGAGGCACTGTCGTCAGTGGACGCCCCTCCCCCAATGCAACCCGCGGCAGAAAAAGCCCCGTCGGTCCACTCCACAAGGGCGGCCTGCCTTCAGCCGGTGCCGCCCCGGTCGGCGGGGTGGCTCGCCCAACAGAGTTCCTGTTTCACGGCCTTCCCAACGGCCGTCGTGAGCATGCGGACCGGCGAGCCGGCGCAGAACGCGCCAGCCATCGCCCACAGGGCGGCCGGCGGGAACGGGCGGCGGTTCGACACGGCGTACACGCCCTCCCACCCGGCTGGCCGCAGCTTCTCCCGGAACCGTTCGAGCCCGTCGAAGTTGTAGAACCGCCGGCCGTGCGCCCGGGCCCACCCGAAAAGCACCCGCACCCAGAGCGGGTTGCGGCCGGCCCACGGGCCGGCCCGGCTGGCGAGCGCGACCAGCCCGAGCGTGGCGTACAGCGCCCCGTGCTCCGCCAGCCCGCGCATGCAGGCGTCGATCAGCAGCTCCGCCGTCCCGTTCGGGGCCCACGGCGCGCGGGCGATCTCCTCGATGAGGTACCCGTCGCGACCCGGTACCGGGGACGCCACCGCGAAGCCGGCCACCCGGCCGGCCCGCTCCGCGACCCACACCCGGCGGTCGCACACCACCCCGTCGAGCACGTCCGGCTCGACCATGAAGTGCATCGGCGGCAGTGGCTTGCAGGCGAGCCATTCGCGGAGACACCCGCGCACCCGGTCGTCCGCCCTCGCCCGCTCCGGGTCCCAAGCCGTCACGCCGACGCCCTTGTTCCGCCCGCGGTTAAGCTGGGTGCGGATCGACCGGTGCCCGGCCGCGACGGCCGCCCAGGCCCGGGGGTCCCACACCGGCTGGGCCCCGATCGCGACGACGGCGTGGTCGGGCCGCCACTCGCACACCGCCCGCATGCGGTCCTGGGCGCCGACGTAACAGACGTGGCACCCCGCGGCGGCCGCGGCGGCTTCGAACGCGCGGCTCACCTCCGCCAGCCGGTCGACCGGGCAAACCGGCGCACCGGCCGCCACCCAGTACCCCGGCTGGCGGACGAATCCGACCGCCCCCTCACCGGCCGAGTCGACCCAGTGTTCCAGCCCCGGGTTCAGGATCTGGTAACAAGTCGAGTTCCACCCGTGCCGCAAGACGAGGTCGCGCACCACCGCCAGCCGCTCGGCCTGTTTCGCGTCGTCCCGCATCCCGCGGGATGGTAGGGCGGGCGAGGGGGCCGCGTTCGTTACGCCTCGTCCGCGAGCTCCTCCAGCGTTTCGTCGGTGCTCTGCGGATCAACGGCCCGGCAGGCCGTCGTCAGCGTGCCGGAAATGCCCGCGAGGGCCGCCTGCCAGTCGGCCGGGCTCAGGCCCGTCGGCGTCAGCTGGGCGAACTCGTTGCACAGCAGGATCATCCGCAGCAGGTGTTTGAAGATGATGCCCTCCTGCGTGAGCAGTTCCCGCCCTCGGACGAACTTGTCGAAGTCGACACCGTGCTCCAGCATGTCCCCGACGGCCCACACCGGCGTCAGGAACAGCCCGCCGGCGTGGTCGATCGCGTTCTCGAACACCATCTTCATCTTGTCCGCCAGCGGGATCGGGTACCGCCGCTGCTCGGGCGGCACGTCGGACTGGTCGGCCGGCGGGTACAGGTCCTCGTGGGTCGCCAGCCCGCTCGTTAGGATGGCCGGGTCCAGCACCTCAGTCGCCAGCCGGCCCGGCGGCAGGTCATCCGGCCACGGGACGCGGACCGATTTCGCCACCGACCCGGGCATCGCCAGCAGGCTTTCCAGGATCTGCACCAGCTCGTGCGGGTCGGCCGACCCGAGGTAGTCCAGCAGGAACATGCCGTACAGCGGGTGGACCGCCCGGAACACCATGAGCTGCCGGAGCTTGTCCGTCGGCGCGGCGGTGACGATCTCGTACGGCTCTAGGCTCAAAGTCGCAGGTCGCCCGCCAGCCCGATCCTTCGCAGGCGCGCCCGCCGTCGCGGGGGCGGAGGCCGGTTCGCCGAGCGTGAGCCGCCCGATCAAACTTCCGCCCGCTTCCCCGACGTCGGTGGAGCGGACGTCATCGTCCGAGTCCTCGGCCGTCGCGCCGTCGGCCGCGGCCTCGCTTGGGGAGCCGCCACCGACCGCCGCGCCGGCGGGGCGGACGGCTTGCCGCCAGCCTTCGGGCGGCGGGGGGTCGAGGACCACGATGCCCATGTGCCCGAGCGTCACCAGCAACTTCGTGAGCCGCTTGAGCTCGGCCTCGATTGTCGGCGCGTCCATGAGCCGGCGGCGGATGACTTGGCGGATCGGCTCGACCGTCGGGTTCGCGTCCAGCAGGTACGCCAGCCACCGCCACGACAGGGCCCCCCGGCTCGCCAGCCGGGCGGCCGGGGCCGTCTGGAGCTTGGCGAACTGGTCGGCGTTCCAGTAGGTGAAGTTGGCCCGGCGGGTCGGCTTCTTCTTCAGCAGCGCCTTCTTCGCCTTCATCAGCCCGGGGTCCTTGGTGTCTTCGGGGATCGAGTCGTACTTGTCCTTCCACCGGGCCAGCTTGACGTCGTCCTCGTGGGCCAGGGCGTAGACGTGCCCCTCGGCATCGAACTGCGGCCGCCCGGCCCGGCCGAACATCTGCTGGGCCGCCCCGACGTCGATCAGCCGCTTCTTGTCCTTCGGCCCCTTCACGAGCGTCGTCAGCACCACCGACCGGGCCGGCAGGTTCAGCCCAGCGGCCAGCGTCTCGGTACACACGCAGATCGGCAGCAGCTTCTCCTGGAACAGCATCTCCACCACCCGCCGGTACCGGGGCAGCAGCCCGGCGTGGTGCACGCCAATACCCCGGGTCAGGAACGTCCGCAGTCGGTTCCCCGACCCGACGGAGAAGTCGAAGTCCTCGAGCCGGTCCAGCAGTGCCTTCCGCTGGCCCTCGGCGAACACGTCCCTTCCTTTGAGCACGTCGGCCGTCGCCCAGCAGACCTCGCGGTCGAAGCAGAAGATCAGGGCGGGGGTCCGGCGGTCGGCGTCGGTGCCGCGGGCGAACCGCTCGACGAAGTCCGGCAGCAGTTCGTCCCCGACCCAGTGGAAGTGCAGCGGTACCTTCCGGTCCTTGCCCTCGACGAGGGTCACCCGCCGGTCGAGGCTGCGGGCCATCCAGTTCACGAAGTCGCTCGCCGCCCCGACCGTCGCCGACAGCAGCATCACCCGCACGTGCGGCGGCAACAGGTACAGCGATAGCTCCCAAACGATCCCCCGCTGCGGCTCGTTGAAGTTGTGGAACTCGTCCATCACCACCGCCCCGACGTTCGAGAAGTCGAACGCCTGCGGGTGGAGCAGCCGGTTCAGCAGCACCTCGGCCACCACGACCTTGATCTGGGCGTCCGGGTTGACCGTCCGGTGCCCGGTCACGAGCCCGACCCGGTCGCGGGCGAAGCCCCACCGCTCGACCGTGTCCTGCAGTTCCAGCAGCTTCTGGTCCGTGAGGGCGATGAGCGGGGTGGAGTAGTACACGACCTTGCCGGTGCACAGCCCCTCGTACACGGCCGCCTCGGCGACGAGCGTCTTGCCCGTCCCGGTCGGGGCCGACATGAGCACGCCCTGTTCGCAGGCCGCCCATGCGAACAGCGCTTCTTCCTGCACCGGGTAGGGGGCGTACTGGAGGCGCTCGAGGTACGCCAGAAGGATTTCGTCGCGGGAGAGCATCCGCGGAGTTTAGGGCGGATGGCCACACTTCGTAGGGGCGGCCGCCCGCGAGCAGGGCGAAGAGGTCACGGTTTAGGGGGACGCCGCTGGCCCGATGGCGCGGGCGGGCGGCATCGCCCTCGCCTGCAATCTTTGCAGGGTACAATGCGTCCGGCCGGCCGCGGGCTACGGTGCTCCCGTCCGTCGGTCGGCGCTGCCACTTCACCCGGCCGGCGGTTCGCATGACGCTCAGAATCCGATTCATCCTGTGGTGCGTCGTGCTGGCGGCCGGCGTGCTGGCGCTCGGCGGGTTCGCCGCCTCGTCGCTGAACGCCGTCGGCCGGACCGCCGAGGCGGCGGCGGCCGAGCACGACGCGG
>JAQGHJ010000153.1 GCA_028288905.1 Phycisphaerales bacterium
ACTGCCGGCGGACACCCGCTTGGGCCGTCCGTCTTGTGCCGGCGAAGTCGCGGCGAACGACCCCATTGCCAGAAGATCGAGGCAATGCGCAAGGCGAAGCCTGCGAGTGTTTCTCCCACCATGACCAACCCGCTCGGCATCGTCTTCGCCGCCGACCCGACGCGGCCCTGGATGGCCGCCCGCAGCGGCCGAAGCCTCACCCGGGCCGGCGTGACGGACGTTCACGTCATCCCAGCCGGCGACCCGTTGCCTTCGGCAGCAGGCCGGCCGGTGGTGCTGCTGCGGGCCGGGGCGTGGCTGCGGGCGACGGGTCCGGTGGACCCGCCGCCGGCCAGCGCGACCGGCCGGGCGGTGGTGGGCATCGGAGTACCGGCGTCCGGTGCGACGGCAGCGGCGTGGCACGCGGCATGGCAACGCTGCGGCGGCGACTTCTCGACCGACGTGGCTGCCGTCGGCCCGCTCCCGCCGATCGTGTGCGCGTGGGTGGGTTCGGGAGACGGTCAGGCCGCTGCGCTCGCGGCCCTCACCGTGGCCGACGCCGCGGCCGGGGCTCTGGCGGAACCCGCCCCGTTCCCGCCCGGCTGCCGCGTCGTCCATTGGACGGCGCTGGACGTCCACGCCGACGACGGGCTGCGGGTGGCGCAGGTGGTGACGACGCTCCAGCACGGCGGGGCCGAGCGGGTGACGTGGGACCTGCACGACCTGTTGCCGGCGCTCGGGGTGGCGTCGTGCCTCGTGACGCTCGGGACCCCGTCGCGGCGGCCGCTGCCAAACCCGCCCGGCCGGGTCGACCTGTCCGCCCGGCCCCCCGAGGATCGGGTCGCCGCCGCGGCCGACGTGGCGGCGCGGTTCGGCGCGGACCTGATCCACGCCCACCTGATCCGCGGGGCGGACGCCGACCGGCTGGCGGCGTCGGGCGTGCCGCTCGTGATGACGGTCCACAACACCCGCCCCGGCTGGCCGCCCGGGCTGGCCGACGTCGCCCCCGGGTCGGCCGCTTTGCTCGTCGCCTGCGCCCGGGCGGTCGAGCGGGACTTGGTCGCGGCCGGCGTGCCTGCCCCGGTGCGGACTGCGTGGAACGGGATCAACGTCGGGGCGTACGAGCGGAAGGAACGGGCGAGCAAACCCGCGCCCAGTGGGGTAGCGGCGGCGTCCTCGAGTAGCTCTACCCGGGAGGGTGGGGCCCGGGCGGCAGAAGTGCCCGCGGATTCGCCGTCCCTCTCCGGTTCGACCCCGCCCTTCCGGGCGGGGCTATCGGAACCCACTGAACCGAGCGGTGATGCGTCTGGGTGGGACGAGATTGTTGCCGACCGATTAGGTGCGTGGCCCATGCCCCCGCCGGCCCTCGTGCTGGCCTGCGTGGCGAACCCCCGGCCGCAGAAGCGGCTGGACCGGCTGCCGGGCGTGTTGGCGGCCGTCCGGGCGGAACTCGCGCGCCGCGGCGACCCGCGGGACGCCCGGCTGGTGATCGCTGGCGAGGCCGCCCCGAACTCGTCCGCCGCCGACTGACTCGCCGACGTGTGGCGGGCGGCCGCGGCGGCCGGGGTGGCGGGTCACGTTACGTTCACCGGCGGGGCCCGCGACGTGCGCGACGTGCTGGCCGAAGCCAACGCGTACGTGTCCGTCGCGGCCCACGAGGGGCTGAGCCTGGCAATGCTGGAAGCGCTGGCCGCCGGCCTGCCGGTCGTCGCGACCGACGTCGGCGGGACGGCCGAGGTGGCGAACGGCATCCCGCGAGTCACACTCGTGCCAGCGGACGCCTCGGCCGAGGAGGTGGCGGCGGCGGTGCTCGCGGCGGTCGGGCTGTCGGCGGCCGGGGCGACGGCGGTCGGGGTTCCGGAAAGCGGGGTGCAGACCGCCGATCCTGCGGAGGATGGACAGCCGACCGCTGGCGAGGAGGCAGGCCCCGCCCCACACAGATGTCATCCTGAGCGCAGCGAAGGACCTCTCGTCCACCGTGCGGCCGGGCTTAGAGTTTCGGGGGTGTCGGACTGTGAAAGGTTGGCCCTCGTGCCGAGCACCGCCGGCCGGGCCACCTATTCACACCCGACCGGCGGAGAACCGCTGGCGTCGTCGCGCGGTGGACGAGAGGTACTTCGCTACGCTCAGGATGACACACACTCGGCGGGAACGGGCGCTCGGCCCGCGTCATCCGTCGTGCCGTCGTCCGCTCCGCCACCCCCCGCTCCGCCGTCCCCAACCCCTTCAGTCGCCGCCCCCGCCGACCTTATCCGCCAGAACTTCTCCCGCGAACGGATGGCCGCCCGATACGCGTGGCTCTACCGTGCCGCCCTCGGCCCGCCGCGGGGGGACACCGTCTGGTTCGTCGCCAACAACGTGACCACCGGTGGGGCCCAGTCATCGCTCCGGCGGCTGGCCAAGGCGCTGCGGGCCGACGGCGTGCCGGTCCGGGTGGCCGTGCTCCAGGAGTACCCCGATCACCCGACGCCCGGCCGGCTCGACCTGCTGGCGGCCGGGGTGCCGGTGACCGTGCTGCCGCAGGCCGGGCTAGTCGACCCGGCCGAGGCGGTCGAAGCGCTGCTCGGCGAGTTGGCCGCCGCCCCGCCGCGGTCGGTCACCTTCTGGAACGCGATCCAGTCCTACAAGCTGCTGTTGGCCGACGCCCTGCTGCGGGTGCCGGTGTTCGACGTGAGTCCGGGCGAGATGTACTTCGCGTCGCTCGACGCGTACTTCGCCCGCCCCCGCCCCGGGCTGCCGTACCACACGCCCCGCGATTACGGCGAGCGATTGGCCGGCGTGGTGGTGAAGTACGCGGCCGAGGCCCCGACGGCGGCCGCCGCGCTTGGCTGCCCGGTCCACGTGATCCCCAACGGCGTGCCCATCCCCCCGCCCCGCCCGCCGCGGACGCCGGCGGCCGACGAACTGGTGATCGGCACCGCCACCCGCCTGCACCCGCACAAGCGGGTCGAGGACCTGATCGACGCCTTCCGCCTCGCCCTGCCCCGCCTGCCCGCCCGGGCGGTGCTCCGGGTGGCCGGCGGCCCCGACGCCGGTTGCGACGACTACGCTCGCACGCTCCGCGACCGCTCGGCCGACCTGCCGGTCGAATGGCTCGGGGAGGTGACCGACATGGCCGCGTTCCACGCCGGCCTCGACCTGTTCGCGATGATCTCCGAGCCGGCCGGGTGTCCGAACGCGTCCATGGAGGCGATGGCGGCCGGGCTGCCGGTCGTGGCGACGGACGTCGGAGGGGCGAGCGAGCAGGTGGTGGACGGGGTGACCGGGCGGCTCGTGCGGCCGCGGGACGCGGGGGAGTTGGCCGGTGCCATGGAGGAGTGTGGCGCGCCAGGCGGCAGGCGCACGGCCAGAGGCGAAGCCGCCCGCCAGCTGGCGGGAGCGGCGAATGACGTCCGGCGGATGGCGGCTGCTTACCGCGCCCTCCTTTGACTGCCCGGTGGCCGAGGATTGCCTGGTGGCTGAGGCGATTCGAACGGAGACGGGCGGAGGTGCCGGTTGGCATCTCCGCCCGTTGACGGTTCACGTCGCCCGCGAGAAAGCCTCAGACCGACCGCCGCCGCCGAAGCATCAAGCCGCCCACCAGCGCGGAAAGCGCGGCGATCGACCCGGGTTCGGGAACGGCGACGACGGACACGTTGTCGAACAGGGCGAAGTTGAGCTCCTGTGCCGTCGTGCCGACCGGCGACCCGGCGGTCGTGTCGAACATGCCGAGCAGGATGTTGTTGCCGCCCAAGCCCTGCGCCGTCACGTTAACAGTGGAAATGCGGACCCCGTCGATGTCCCACTCGACGAAGCCGCCGTAGTTGAGGATATCGACCCGGTGCCACGCGAACGACGTCGTGCCGACCGCGCTGTTCCCGCTCTGGGTCGTGCTCGAAAGGGCGACCTGCTCAGCGGGAGCCGTCTTAGACGTCAGGAAGGAGTAGTAGGGGTTCGTGTTGTCAGCCGCGCCGCCCGTCCCGGTGGTTGTTCCGGCCGCATACGCGCCGGTTGCCGGGGCGGCGTTATTCGCTCTGGGATAGGCGCGGTAGTCCGTCCCCGCCGTGCCCC
The DNA here is from genome assembly GCA_028288905.1 of Phycisphaerales bacterium. Classification (GTDB taxonomy): domain Bacteria; phylum Planctomycetota; class Phycisphaerae; order Tepidisphaerales; family Tepidisphaeraceae; genus Humisphaera. The sequence goes on from JAQGHJ010000153.1 coordinate 4,030, forward strand.
CGTCAATGACGTTGCCGAAGAAGACCGAGTCGTAGGTCGGGGAGCCGGCCCACTGGGCCGACGTCCCCGCGGTCCCGACGCCGGCGGTGGCCGCCTCCGTGGAACCCGACCCGCCGGTGCCCAGCCCGCCGGTGCCGCCGATGTAGTTCGTCCAAAGGTCGAAACTCAGCTTGTAGGCCGGGCCGAAGTTCTGCGCCGTCGGCGACACCGAGAAGCCGGAGAAGATGCCGCCGGTCACGTTGGGGCGTAGGCGGAGGCCCGTCCTGGACCCGTCCGTCGTTCGTGGGGCCGACGGGACGCCGTATGTAGCGTAGTTGTAACCGAACTCCGCGATCTGGCCGGCGTCGTTCGCGTTGGCACCTGTACTTTTGTTGATCGTCCAGTTACCGCTCGTGTCGGTGTTGAAGCTGTCGTTAAACAGCGTTTGAGCCTTCGCGGTGCTGCCAAAAGCAAACATCACCGCGGCGGCCGATAGCGAAAAAATTTTAAGGGGCATTTTCATACAAAGCTCCGGTCGCGTAGTTACGGTTACAACCATCATCTAAGCCGACGCACCGCCCGTCTAGTCTTTTCAGTCCGGATTTATGACAGATTAAACGTTTTGCCTCGCTCGTTATCAGCTAGTTGCCCGCCCGCGCGCCACGATAGTTGACTTGGGAAAGTGCTTACGATTCGGCCGATCGGAACGGCTGTGGCGACGGGCAAAAGGATGCCGGCTATCCGGTTCATCAAACGCCGGTTGCCCGAACAGCACCGTTTCGTGCAGACGGCGTCACGCGCGGTGCGACGGCCGCCCAAAACCCTCGGCCGTCGCACCGGTTGGCCCGGGGGTCAGGCCGGTCGCGGCGTTCAAATCTTCGATAATAGGTCTGAAATCTCCAGCGGCTTCTTCAGCAAAGCGTGCGGGACCAGTGCCTGAACCCGGGTGAGTAGAAACGGGTCGCTGGCGGCCGTGGTGACCGCGACCCGGACGGCAAGCCCCGCGTCCCGAACCCGCTTCAGCACGGAGATGCCCTCCCCGTCCGGCAGCATCAGGTCCAAGATGATCGTGTCCGGCATTTGGCCGTCCAAGTAGGCGTTCGCCTCGGCCAGCGTGCCGGCGACGGCGACGGTCCAGCCCTGCCGGCTCAGGATCAGCCGCAGGGCGTTGGCGCTAATCGTGTCGTCCTCCACCACCAGCACCGTCCGCCCCGCCCCCGGGCCGCTACGGGTTGACGACGACGATGGCGTCGGTCCGCTCGCCGCCAGCGGGCTCGCCGCCAGCGGCCGCGGGGCGGGCTCCGGCGACGTCGGGGAGAGCCACGGTGAACCGGCTGCCCCGGCCGACGGCGCTCTCCACGGATAGGTCGCCGCCCAGTTGGCGAGCCAATCGACGGGCGATCGACAGGCCCAGCCCGAACCCCTTACGGCGATCCCGCTCATGGTTGTGTACCTGGAAGAACTCGTCGAACAGCCGGTCGTGGGTCGCCGGGTCGATACCGACGCCGGTGTCGACCACGTGAATCTCGACGGCGGCCCCGGCCGCCGCCACCTCCACACGTACCCCGCCGGCCGGGGTGAACTTCACCGCGTTCCCCACCAGGTTCGCCAGCACCCGCTCTAACTTTTGCCGGTCGGTCGTGACGACTAGGTCCAGCGGGCACCCGTCGCGGAGGTAAATGCCCCGGACGGCGGCGTCGGGCCGGAACGGGTCGCAGGCGGCCGCCACCGCGTCCCGCAGCGCGAACGGGGCACACCGGTTCGCGTCCGTCGTCCAGTCCAGCCGGGCGAACTCCAGCAGCGTGTCGAGCATGTCGCTGGTCGCCCGGGCGCTCGCCCGCATGCCCTTCAGGGCGTCCCGCAGCCCCTCGGCGTCGTTCGCGTCGGCGTTGAGGTCGGCCAAGCTCGCTTGCAGCATCAGCCCGTTCAACGGGGTCCGCAGGTCGTGGCTGATCGCGTTCAGGAAGGAGCTTTTGCGTTTGGACTCCTCGCGGGCCGCGTCCAGTTCCTCGGCGAGGCGGGTTGACTTGCCGAGCTCGGTGTAAACGACCCTCATCTCGGCCGACCGGAACGCGTACCGCCAGGTGTAGTAGGCCAGGGCGAGCATGAACAGGTCGTACAGCCGCCACGCCGGCCAAAACATCTTGATGGGGATGAAGATGTACCCGCACAGGCCGCAAAAAAGGAATATATTGCGGATGGAGGCGAGGGCCCGGCGGGCCGGCACGTCGGGCAGCAGCCGCTCGTTCAGCCACCAGTGGCGGGCGATGAGCATGTACCCGACAGCCACGGTCAGGTCGAGGGTGACGGTGACGGCGATCCAGGGGTAGTCGTGCCCGAGGCAG
>JAQGHJ010000225.1 GCA_028288905.1 Phycisphaerales bacterium
CGCCAGGAACATACGCGATGTCGAACACGATCCTCAGTCGGCGACATTGCATCATTTTATGAATAGAGAGTCGCCCGCGGCGACCGCCTTCTCCGGTGCCGTTCCGGCGGCGATCTCCTTCAGGGTCGCCGACCATTGACACACCCCGTATTCGGACACCCACGGCAAACCGTCCGTTTCCGACTTCTTGACCTCGGCACCCCCCGAGTTCAGGAAGACCTTGCGGGTGTCGTTCTTCTCGATCGGGAAGGCCGACTCCGCGAGCACTTGCCTCACCGTCTTTCGTGTGCCGCCGAGCTTCCCCGTCCAGTACGGCTTGTGGTCCGGGCTCCCGTCCGCCACGACCTCGATCGCGTCCTGCCTGACCACGAAACAGTCGCCGGGGCGGACGGGCGCGGCGGGAACTGTTCCGTCCAAGAGCTGTTTCAGGTTCACGTCAAACACCGCGACGGAGGTCCAGTCCTCGGCGGTCGACGGGCGACGAAGTTGGACGCACCACGTTTCCGGTACCGCCAGCTCGCCGCACGACTGCTTGACAAGCTGGCGCGCCGTGGCATTGCGCCCCCGGACGGAGTACAGGCTCTTTTTGGTGACGGCGTGGAAGTCTTTATACACGATCAAGCCGACGGGCAAACCGGACGCCGACTCGTCCGCGCCCGCCTTGACCTCCGCGAGCGCCAGGCCGGTCCGCTCCACCTGGACCCGATCGAGTTCGACGAGCACCTGGGCCTGTTCCACCTCTGCGTTCGTGGCCGCCGCGTCCCCGCCGTACGCGGCCTGTAGCCGCGCCAGCGCCTGCTCGTCCCGCTGCAACTTGAGGGACGCCTCGCGGACGTCCAGTTCGGCTCGGCGGACCTCCCGCTCGGCGACCTCGACCTTCTTGCGTACCGCGTCGTCCGCCGGCGTGAGGAACGGAGACGCGTCCGCCGTCGGCGGACGGGCGGCGGCCACGGCGACGGCCGGCGATGCCGACAACGGCGCGTCTCGGACGACCGCCGCCGCCTTCGCCCGCGCCACCCAAACCTCCGCCTCGGCGACAACATGATCGGCCTCGGCACCGGGGATAGCGGAGGGGTCGAGCCCCTTCGCGAACCGCTCCTTCAGCAGCTTCCGATACTCCTGTGCCCGCCCGAGGTGCCGCTCGGCCGCGGCCAGCCGTTCGGGCTGAGGCAGTGCCGGGTCGGTGCCCGCGACCGCCGCCCGCCGCGACCACTCGGCCGCCTGCACGAGTGATTCCGGCGAGTACGGCTCCCCCAGGTCCCACTGCTTTCGCAAAAGCTTGAGCACCTGCTCGGCGGCGTCCCGGGCGGCCCTCAGCGACGCGGCCGGCGAGCCCGCGTCGGCCGGTCGGGACGCCGCCGGCGCGGGAGCGGTAGTCGGACCCATCGCGGAGGTCGCCCCGGGACGGACGCTTGCCCGATTGGCGGTCGAAGTCTCGCCGCCCGGCCGCTCGGCCGCCGCCCCAACGGCGGCCAACGCCACCCCCACTCCGATTGTCCCCGCTGCGACGGCCGCCGCCGCTCGATTCCCGATCCGGTTCATAGTCGACCTCCGTGGATCCAACAGCCCGGCGACCCGGTGTTCGAGCCGCCACCGTTCGCCCAACATCCCGACCGCCGTCGCGGCCTCCCCGCCGCCGCCGATCGGCCGCCCGCCGGCCGCCGCGACCTTCTCAGCCAGGCTCAAGAGCGTCCGGGCGTACCCGGCCGGCGTCTGGCCGCGGAGCACGCCGTCGTCGCACGCCTCCTCCCGCGCCCGCCGCAACTCGCGGTTCAGCAGGGGGACGAGCGGGTGAAGCCAAAGCACTGCCCCGACGACGCGCTGGGCGAGGCCGACGAGCGGGTCGTGCCGCCGGGCGTGGCCGGCCTCGTGGGCGAGGACGTCGTGCAACTCCTGCGGCGACAGGCCGGGAAACAAAGCGGTCGGCAGCAGGACGACCGGCCGCCAGGCGCCGACCGTGACCGGGCCGCCGACGCGGTCAGACAGAAGCACCGGCGGCAGCGAGGGGACGCCGAGCGTGCGGCGGACGCGGTTCCCAACGGCTGGGTCGATTGCGTCGTCCGCCGAGACGGCCGCCCGGCGGGCCCGGGCGACGGCCGCGAGGCCCCAGCCGACGCGGGCCAGAAGTAGGGCCGCCCCGACCGCCCACAACCAGGCCGCCCCGGCGACCGCCGCCTCAAACGCACGGCGGGCCGGTGACGATACGAGAATCACCGGTGCCGAAGCGGGCGGGTCGAGCAGAACCCGATCATTGTCGGGAAAGCTGTCAGACCTCGTGGGATGACTTGCAATTCGTCCCACCCGGGAGGGTGGGGTTGCCGGTGCGACGCCCGTCGCGGGGGCGAACGACTCCGCCCCCGATCCCACCCTTCCGGGTGGGGCTACTTCGGTATCGCCACGGTGGTTCAGGAGCGGATGCTGCCGCTCCGGAATCTTGGGCCCCCAAGGGGACGCCTCCTGTGGGGTAGAAGTGGCGGACACACTTAGAGCCGGGCCGCCTGTTTCAGTCGAGGGGCCGACCGTCAGTGGCGCGTCCGGCAATGGCAGCCGCACGAGCCCAACGCCCGCTCGGCCCAGTCCCCACGCCGCCAGCGGCGACGCGGCTGCCCACGCCAGGGCGGCGAGCCAGATCCCATGCCGCAGTGCCGCCCGCCGGCGGGCGACGGTCCGGCCGACGACCCAGGCGACGAGTACGATTCCGGCGACCTGCGCCGCCACGCTCGCCGCCAGCCGGACGGCCGGGTCGCCGGGGT
>JAQGHJ010000238.1 GCA_028288905.1 Phycisphaerales bacterium
AACCGGGCCAGCCGGCGGCGCGACCGCGAGCCTGCCGTCGGACGCCCGACAACGCGGCTCTCCCGACTGGTAAAGGAAACGAAAACGACGCGGGCGACCCCGAGTTCGGGGTCGCCCGCGTCGTTTAGAAATGCCCAGGACAGGACTTGAACCTGCACGGGTTGCCCCGCTACCACCTCAAAGTAGTGCGTCTGCCAATTCCGCCACCTGGGCTTTTGCGGGGAGCATTATAGACGGTCGCTCCACGTTGTCGAGGGGCGGCGAACGCGAACTCCCGCCTCCCGTTCAGGCGGGCGTCAATCCGACATTTGGGTGGCCACGTCCGCGCCGAGCGCCTCCCCCCTTGCCGCCCCCCGGCCGAACTGCCGCAACGAATGGCGGAAATCTCGTCGGAGAGAAGCCATCTGCCCACCCGACCGCGTCGGTCGTTCCACTTTCGGCCCGCCCTTCTACAATGCCGCGCTCGCCGGTCCGGCACCCGGGCGGTCATGGCCGCGGGTCGGAAGGCGAGGGACCGTACGGAGGTGAACGTCTTGAACGACCCGGTGACGACGGCGGCGAGCGAACGGGTGACGCTGCGGGAACTCGCGGCCGCGATCGGGGCGGAGGTCGTCGGGCCGGACGGGTCGGCGGACCGGGTCGTCCGGGCGTGCAACACGTTGGACGCGGCCGGCGACGCCGACATCAGCTTCCTGTCCAACCCGAAATACGCCAAACAATTGGACACAACCCGGGCGGGCGCCATCATCGTCTCCCCGAAGATGGCCGCCGACGCCCGCCCGGACCTAGCCCTTTTGACGGCGAAAGACCCGTACTACGCGTGGTCGCTGGCAGTCGTGCGGCTGCACGGCCGCCGCCGCCACCCCCACGCCGGCGTGCATCCCAAGGCGCACGTCGACCCGTCCGCCACGCTCGGCGAGGGCACGGTGCTGTACCCCGGGGCGTACGTCGGCCCCGGCGCCCGCGTCGGGCGGGACTGCGTGCTGTACGCGAACGCCGTCGTGTACGACGGGTGCGTGCTCGGGGACCGGGTCGTGCTCCAGGCCGGCGCGTGCATCGGGGCGGACGGGTTCGGGTACGCCACCCACCGGGACGACGACGGCGTGTACCGCCACCACCCGATCCCGCAGTTCGGGAACGTCGTCCTCGAGGACGACGTGGAGGTCGGGTCGAACACCGCCATCGCCCGGGCGGCCGTCACGAGCACGGTGATCGGGCGGGGGACGAAGATCGACAACTGCGTCGCGATCGGGCACGGGGTGCGGATCGGCGAGCACGGGATGATCATCGCGCAGGTCGGCATCGCCGGCAGCACGACGCTCGGGCACCACGTGACGATGGCCGGGCAGGTCGGCGTGACCGGACACCTGAAGATCGGCAACGGGGTGACCGTCGGGGCCCAGAGCGGCGTCATGATGGACGTCGAGGACGGCGCGACCGTCATCGGCAGCCCAGCCATGCCGGCGACCCACGCCCGGCGGGTGTACTTCCAGTTCACCCAGTTGGCCGAGCTCGCGGACCGGGTGAAGAAACTCGAACGGGCAGCGGCGGCGGCCGCCGCGGCGACGGATGGGGACGGGACGCCGGGTTCGGCGATGACGGCCTAAGGAGTTTCGTGCCGAGCGGCTTCGTCCCAAGTTGAGTCCGGCGGCGGCGGCTCGACAGGGGCGCCGGGAACGCTCCTTCGCGCGAGGGGGCCGTCCTCGTCCCAACGGTCCGGCTTTCCAGACTTCCCGCCATGCCCGAACAGATCACCATTCTCGGCAACGGCGCAATGGCCACCGTCTGCTCGATCCTCCTCACAGCCGGCGGGCACGGCGTGACGATGTGGGGGGCGTTTGCCGAGTCGATCGACCGGCTCCGCCGGGACCGGGACCAGCAGCGGCTGCTGCCGGGGGCGCGGGTGCCGGACGCCGTCCGGCTGACGGCGGACGACACCGACGCGCTGGCCGGGGCGACCATGATCCTGTCCGCCATTCCAACCCAGCACATGCGGTCGGCGTGGGACCGGCTCGCACCGCATGTGCCGGCCGGGGTGCCGGTCGTATCGGTTGCGAAGGGGATTGAGAACGGCACGCTGCTGCGGCCGACGCAGGTGGTGGCCGACGTGCTCGGCGGGTGCGACCGCAACCCGCTGGCCGCCCTGAGCGGCCCGAACATCGCGGTCGAGATCAGCCGGCACCTGCCGGCGACGGCCGTCGCCGCGGCCGACGACGCCGCCGTCGCCCGGCGGGTGCAGGCGGCGTTCTCGACCCCGTGGTTCCGCGTGTACACGAACGACGACGTGGCGGGCGTCGAGCTGGCCGGGGCGACGAAGAACGTGATCGCGCTGGCGGCCGGCATCCTCGAGGGGCTGTCGGTCGGGAACAACGCCAAGGCCGCCCTCGTCACCCGCGGGATCGTCGAGATCAGTCGGCTCGGGGCGGCGATGGGGGCCCATCCCGGCACGTTCGCAGGGCTGGCCGGGCTTGGGGATTTGATTACGACCTGCTTCAGCCCCCAGAGCCGCAATCGCACGGTCGGCGAGCGGATCGGCAAGGGTCAAAAGCTACCGCAGATCCTCGGGGAGATGGTCAGCGTGGCCGAAGGGGTGGAGACGACGAAGGGGGTGGTGCAACTCGCCCGCCGGCACGGGGTCGAGATGCCGATCACGGAATCCGTCCACGCGATCCTGTTCGACGGGAAGGAACCGACCGACGCGCTGGCCGGCCTGATGACCCGCGACCCGAAGCGGGAAGGGGCGGCGTGACCGGCGGCGGCGACGACGGCCTTCAAGGAGCCGCGACCGTTCCTCGTTCCGGTGACCGAATCAGTTCGCCGTGAACACCGGCGCCGGTGCGGCGGCCGGCGCCCGGCCGAGCGTCTCCTCCATCTCGGCGAGCACCCAGGCGACGCGGGCGAGGCCGGCCGGGTCGTCGACCCGCAGCAGCGAGACGTCCCGGACGAGCCGCTCGAGGTGGCTGCCGAGCCGCCGGCCCCCATCCGGCACCCGGGCGGAGGGCAGGGCGAGCGTGCAGGCGAGCCGGGACAGCCGTGCGGACAGCCGCCCCAGCGCCGCCTCCGTGTGCGGGTCCATGAACCGCTTGGCCACCCGGGCCAGGTGTTCGACCCGCTGCCGCTGGCGGGCGACCAGATCGACGATGGACGAAGTCGGCGGCGTCATAAGCGGTCCCTCCAGTCCCACCATCGACCGGTTCGGCCCCCGACTGAGGCCGCGACCCACCATTCCGGTAAAGTAGTCGCCGGCCCCGCACGACCACCCTGCCCGGAACCGGGCTGCCCGCCGCGTCGCCGGAACCGCCCGCGCAAAAACAACCCGGGGCGGTGGAAACGCTCCAACCGCCCCGGGGCTTCGCCAGACGATGAACGGGACGGGCGTCCCGATGTTTGTCATGCCTGCTGGGCGGGGCGGGCCGTCCGATCCCAACCCGACTCACGTCCGGTAGTACGCGGCGTTCCGCTCGGTGAACTCCGCCCACTCGGCCGGCAGGTCGTCCTCCGGGAAGATCGCCCGTACCGGGCACTCGTCGACGCACAGCCCGCAGTCGATGCACGTGCCCGGGTCGACGTACAGCATCTCGGCCGCCTCGAACGCCGGCTCGGCCTTCGTCGGGTGGATGCAGTCGACCGGGCACACGACCACGCAGGCGGTGTCCTTCACTCCAATGCACGGCAGGGCGATCACGTAGGCCATCTGGGTGTCTCCGGTTGGGGCGAGCGGGTGGGCGCGGCTGCGCGACGGGACAGGCCGATGCGTCCCCGTCGCCCGACCCGCCCTGTCTCCCAACGGTGCGGGAGATTAGTGGTGGCGGAGGCATGAATCAAAGACATAATCAGCATGGTTCCCATTCCTAGGAAGCATGCCATTAGACACTGACCAACTCGCCGTCGTGCAGGCCGTCGCGGCGGAGGGGAGCGTGTCGCGGGCGGCCGAGCGGCTGCTGGTTAGCCAGCCCGCCGTGTCGAAGCAGCTGCGGCGGCTGGAGCGGCAGGTCGGGGTGCCGCTGTTCGACCGGCTGCCCCGCGGCGTCCGCCCGACCGCGGCCGGCCGGCTGCTGGCGGACTATGCCGGCCGGGTGTTCGCGCTCGCGCGCGAGGCCGAGGAGCGGCTGGCCGAGCTGCGGGGGCTGGAGCGGGGCGAGCTGCGGATCGCCAGCAGCACGACGATCGCCGTGTACCTGCTGCCGCCGGTGCTCGTCGCGTTCCGGCATGCCCACCCGGGGGTGCGGCTGTTCGTCGACATCGTGAATGCGACCGACGTCGAGGCCCGGCTGGCGGCGGGGCTGGCGGACGTCGCCCTGAGCGAGGGGGAGCCGGACGCCGCCGCCGTCGACGCCCGCCCGTTCGTGTACGACGAGCTGATCGCAATCGCACCGCCCGGCCACCCCCTGGCGGCAGCGCCGACGGGACTGACCGCCGGCCGGGGCAAGCG
>JAQGHJ010000245.1 GCA_028288905.1 Phycisphaerales bacterium
CTTCGTCATTCCGACGCCGCACCGAGGGATCGGCTACTTGGCACCCGCCAGGGCGGCGGCGGCCGCGTCCTGGAACGCTTGTCGCACCGGCGACCCGTCCGACCCGCCCTGGTTCTTGAAGTCCGACCGCTGGATCATCAGCACGTAGACGAGCCCCCGCTGCGGGTCGATCCAGCCCTGGGTGCCGTACGCCCCGCCGTGCCCGTGCGACCCGGCCGACAGCGACCGCGTCACGCCCTGCGGCTCCTTCACGAGGCTCCACGTCAGGCCCCACGCGCTGCCCGGCACGAACCCGGCCGGGACCGCGCCGGTCTGGTCGCTCGTCATCTGCTCGACCGCCTTGGCCGACAGGTACGTCTTGCCGTCCAGCGTCCCCTTGTTCAGCACCATCCGCAGGAACTTGGCGTAGTCGGCCGCGGTCGAGAACAGCCCGCCGTTGGCCAGCGGGTACCGCTCGCGGTCCGTCGGGCTGCGGCCCATGAGGAACCCGAGCGGCGTCTCGGCCAGCGCGTCCTTGTCCCGCTTGTAGCTCTTGGCGATCCGGGCGGCCTGCTCGGCCGACGGGTAGAAGGTCGTGTCCGTCATCCCCAGCGGCTTGATGAGCCGCTCGTCCAGGAAGTCCGGGTAGGACTTGCCGCCGACCACCTCGATGATCCGTCCGAGGGTGTTGATTCCGCTCTGGCTGTACGACCACTTCGTCCCCGGCTCGAAGCTCGTCGGCTGGGCGACGATGGCCGGGATCAGGTCGGCCAGCACCTTGGCGCTCTTGGCGACGTCGTTCGCCGGTTCCTTCAGGCCCGACGTGTGCGTCATCAGGTGCTTGAGCGTCAGGTTCGCCGGCTTGCCGTCCTTCTTCCCGACCGTGACGTTCGCGAACTCCGGGATGTACTTGGCCACCGGGTCGTCGACCGACAGCTTGCCCTCGTCCTGGAGCATCATCACGGCCGACCCCGTGAGCAGCTTGGTCATCGACGCGATCCACATCATCGCGTCCGGGGCCATCGGCTTATTCCCGGCGATGTCCGCCAGCCCGACCGCGTCGAGGTGCAGGACGCCGGCCTTGTCGGCCACGAGCGTGACCGCGCCGGACACCTCTTGCTTGTCGACGAACGCCTTCATGGCGTCGTGGACGCCGGGCAGCGACTTCGGCGACGCCGGGGCGTCGGCGGCCGACGTGGCTAGCGGAGAGGAAAAAACCAACGAGGTGAAGAGCAGCAGCGAGGTGGAGCGCATGCCGGGAAGTCTAACGGCGGCCAACGGCATTGGTAGAGTGTGCTTCAGCAGAGCGCCCCGCCCGAGCGGCCGACATTACGACGAGCGCGTGTCGCGTAGTCGTCGGCGAGCGCGCTGAGGTCAGCGAGTCGAGCGCGAAGGGCTCTCGGCCCGTCGACGCAGACCCAAATCGTTTCGGGCTCGTACTCTTCGACTACCCCCGTCATGCGGCACCGACGCTCGGCCAAGAACACGTACTCCGCGGCGGCGCAAGAGCCAGCGGCGGCATCACTGAATACCCGTTCGACTGCCGCCGGATAGAGCGGCCTGCCGAGGACGCACTCCAAACCGAAGAACAGGAAGCGGAGCCGGAGATCGATGGTGACGAGAACCTTTGCCGTGGCCATGGCCCGCGACCCCCGCGTCGCCGTGCTGGTGAAGCACACCCTACCGTATCTTCGTCGCCATCAAGCCGCCTTGTCGGCCGCCAGCAGCTTGCTAGCCGCCTCGCGGATGCCGGCGTGGTCCTTTTCCTCGACGTTCGTCATCAACGGCTGGAGCGGCCCGGTCTCGGCGATGCCGGCCAGGCGGACGGCCTCGTGCAGCACGCGGATCGGGTTGATCGCGTTCCGCAGGTCCTCCAGCGGCCGGAAGATCCCGCGGATCCGCTCGGCCTCGGCGTAGTCCTTCTTCCGCAGGGCGGCCAGCATCTTGCCGCTCAGCCGGGGGGCGACGCAGCCGCAGCCCGTCGTGAACCCGCCGAGCGAGAAGTCGCGCAGGTGCACGACGGCCGGCTGCTCGCCGATGCCGCTGATCACGAGCTTCCGGTCGACCACGTCCAACAGCCGGTGCAGGTACGGGTCGGCCTTCGTCGCCGCGTCGTCCCGGACGGTGGCGTACTTGATGCCGCTGATGACCTTCTGGTCGGCCAGCGGCTTGACGTCCGCCGGCTCGATGTAACCGTCGTGCTTGACGTACAGCAGCACCGGCACGCCGACGGCGTCGGCGAACCGCCGCACGCCCTCGGCCACGCCCTTGCTCGTCGTGATCCCGACCTGCGGCAGCAGCATCACGGTCGGGAACTTGTGCTTGCGGTAGACCTTCGCCTGGTCCATCGCCAGCCCGAACGCCGGCCCTGCCGACGGGATGACGAGCGTGTCCGGCCCGGCCGTCTCGGCCAGGTGAGTCAGGACGGCGTCCAGCTCGGACAGCGGCAGGTGGTAGAAGTTCGCGTTCCCGCCGTACAGCAGCGACCGGAGCCCGCCGGCCTCGATGTGCTTGATGACCTTCGCGTTCTCGGCCGCCGCCAGCGACCCGTCGGCCGCCCTCGCCAGCGGCGGGACGGACATGACGGACGCGGTCAGCAGTTCGGAGGTGAGGGTG
>JAQGHJ010000249.1 GCA_028288905.1 Phycisphaerales bacterium
CGCGCGATGGACGTGGGCTGCGAGACCAAGCCGTCGCCGGGCGAACCCTCACCCCGGCCCTCTCCCGGAATACCGGGAGAGGGGGCGAGACCCTCGGCCGTCGCACCGCCATCGCCGCCTTCGTCAACGTTGCCCGCGTCACCCTTGCCCGACCCGACCGTCGGCTCCCGGAACTCGACGGCCAGCCAGTCGAGCAGGTCGCGGTGCACCGGGGCCTCGCTCTGGATGCCCAGGTCCTCGCTCGTCTTCACTAAGCCGGTGCCGAAGTACGTCTGCCAGAACCGGTTGACCTGCACGCGGGCGGTGAGCGGGTTGGCCGGGTCGAACAGCCAGCGGGCGATGCCCAGGCGGTTCTTCGGCGCGTCCGGCGGCAGCGGCGGGAGGAACGCCGGCGGGGCGGGGTCGACCTTTACCTTCGTCGGCGTCTCGTACTTGCCCCGGTCGAGGACGAACGTCTCCCGCGGCTTCGAGTCCTCCATCACCATCACCCGGGCGATCTCTTCATTCTTGTACTTGGCGATCTGCTTCTTGAGCGCGTCGGCCTTCCGCACGTTCGAGTCCTTCGCCGAGATGCCGGGGTACACGGTCTTCTCGAAGTACGCCCGCAGCGCGGCCTTCACCCGCTTCTTCTCGTCCGCCGTCCGCTCGGCCTCGGGAGTCCGCAGGGCCTGGAACACGTTCCGGTCAAACCCGGGCACGCTGTCCGGCGTCACCGTCGGCTCCCACTTGGCCAGCTCGACCTCGAACTTCTTCTTCGTGTCCCCGGCCGTCTCGGCCGCCTTCAGCTCCGCCTCCAGCCGGGCGACCTCACGGTTGTTCTCGTCGGTCGGCAGCTCCAGCACAGGCGTCGCGACGCGGATGCGGCTGCCGCCGCCCAGGTTCGGCACCCCCGTCTCCGGCAGCGCGTTGAACGCGGCCATCAGGCTGTAGTAGTCCCGCTGGGTGATCGGGTCGAATTTGTGGTCGTGGCACTGGGCGCAGGCCACCGTCAGCCCGAGCCAGGTGGTGGCCGTCGTGTCGACCCGGTCGAACAGCACGTTGAACCGCTGCTCCTCGGCGATCGCCCCGCCCTCGCCGTTCAGGAGGTGGTTGCGGTTGAACGCGGTCGCGATCTTCTGCTCGGCCGTCGGCTTCGGGAGCAGGTCGCCGGCGAGCTGCTCGATCGAGAACGTGTCGAAGGGCACGTCGGCGTTCAGGCTCTTGACGACCCAGTCCCGCCAGATCCACTGGTACGTGTCCCCGTCCTGCTGGAACCCGTTGCTGTCGGCGTACCGGGCGGCGTCGAGCCACGGCAGCGCCATCCGCTCGCCGTACGTCGGCGACGCGAGCAGCCGGTTGACGAGCCGGTCGTAGGCGGAGGGCGAGTCGTCGGCGACGAACGCGTCGACGTCGGCCGGGGCGGGCGGCAGCCCGGTCAGGTCGAGCGTGACCCGGCGGATCAGCGTCGCCCGGTCGGCCTCGGGGCTCGGGGCCAGCCCTTCGGCCTCCAGCTTGGCGAGCACGAACCGGTCGATCGGGTTCCGCGCCCACCCCGCCCGCTTCACGTCCGGCAGCGGCGGGCGGACGGGGGCTACGAACGTCCAGTGTGGCTGGTACTCGGCCCCGCCCGCCACCCACCGCTTCAAGATGTCTTTCTGAGTCGGCGACAGCGTGCGGTGCGAGTTCGGCGGCGGCATCTGCTCGTCGGCGTCGTCCGTGAGGACGCGCTCGACGAGGCCGCTCGCCTTCGCATCCCCCGGCACGATCGCCTTGAGCTTGAGGGCCGACTCTCGCACGTCCAGCCGCAGGTCCGCCTTGCGGTGGTTCGGGTCCTGGCCGTGACAGTAGAAGCAGTTCTCCGCCAGGATCGGGCGGACGTCGCGGTTGTAGTCCGGCGGCCCCGCCAACCGCGGGGCTGCAAGCACCGTCGTGGGCATCGCCGCCGCCGCCGCGGCGAACAGGGCCGTGCCCAGGCCCGGGCGGAGCCAGCGAGCCCTCCCAACACCATCACCCGAACCCCTTGCGAGAGCGTGGCCGCCGGTGAGGACGGAGCCGGCGCTGCGGACGTTCGGCTGATGGCGCGGTTGCTGCATGAGAGCGGCGATGGGGTTCGACGGGACAAGGAGGTGCGGAGCCGTTCAAGCCCCCCGGACTTCACTTACTAGATACCGCGTTCGCTCCGCCCGGTTGGCATGCAAATTTGGGTTCGGCTGGAGACGCCGGCGCGCCCCAGTGGAACTTAGCCGTAGCCGACTGGTCCCGTCCGCCACCGATGGCGCCGTCGCGGCAATGACGTCCGCACCGGAAGGCTCTGGACTCACTGGTGGTACCGGTCAACACGCGAGCCGGGACCTTGCGGGCAGGCTCGCCTGGAGCGGGCAGCCGTCAGGCTCAGCTCGTGTCCTCCCCCTCCGCTCAGTACAGCGGCGGGGGCAAGAACGCTCGAGGCGAAAACGACGCCGGCACACCGCCCGCTAAAGCGGATTGGCGTCGACGGCGTCGTCAGGCCGCGACCTTCCATCGTCGCTAGGCCGACAGCACCCCAGGGCTTCGGCTCCTTTTGCCGACGGCCTGCTGACGTCGCGACTTGCCACGCCACCCAGTTGTCACCCCAGGGCCCGTCGCGACGCGCCGGCCGGGGTCCCGAACTCAAAGCCCGAATCTCACAAGGAGCCCCATCATGGTTCGTGCCCCTCACGCGGCGCGTTGGTCGCTGGTCGCCGTCTTCGCCGGCTCCGCGCTGGCCGGGTGCCAATCCGCCAGTCCCCCGTCGGCGAGCCTCGACCGGTCCGTCATCGCCGGGCGGACGACGTTCGTTGACGTGCCCGGCGGCCACGGCACTAGGCAGGTGGTGGCCCTGGCGCCGGACGGGCAGAAGGTATGCCCCGACTGCCAGGCCGTGGCGGCCGACTACTTCAAGACCGGCATGCTGAAGACACACGCGTGCAGGGCGTGCGGGGCACCGATCGAGGTGGCCCACAGCCAGATGCTCTCGCCGATCGGCAGCGGCCGCGGGTACTGACCCCGCTGGCAGACGCGTGCGGCGCCGGCCCGTCTGGCCCTGCAGACGCACTCCAAGCGGTACTGCAGGATGGGCGAGGAAGTTCGACGAGCAAGCGCCCACCCGGCCCCGGCCGGCGCGTGATCGACGCCGGCTTGACGAAAGGACGACGAGTAGATGGCACGACTTAACACGGGCGAATCGGCGGACCCGGCCGCGGGCGGCCCCGACCTTCACGACCTGAGCCCCGACGGCGTGGCTGCGATCGCGGCGGCCCTCCGCCCGCTCGTCGCCGACGTGTTCGCGCTTTACCTGAAGACGAAGAACTTCCACTGGCACGTGAGCGGCCCCCACTTCCGGGACTACCACCTGCTGCTGGACGAGCAGGCTGGCCAGCTCATCGGCATGACCGACGACATCGCCGAGCGGGCCCGCAAGCTCGGGGCGGCCACGCTCCGGTCGGTCGGGGACGTCGCCCGGCACCAGCGGCTGAAGGACAACGACGCCGACCGCGTCGCCCCGGCGGCCATGCTGGCGGAACTGGCGGCCGACAACCGGCTCCTCGCCCGATACCTGCGGGCCGCCCACGACGTCTGCGACCGGCACCGGGACGTGGCAACCGCGAGCCTCATCGAGAACTGGGTCGACGAGGCCGAGCGGCGGACGTGGTTCTTGGCCGAGACGGCGGCCGGCGGCTAACCTGGCGCGGGACCGGCCGCGCGGGCCGTGCCCGCCGCCGGCCCGCCTAACGCTCTTCGGACGACCGCGCCGCTACGATACCGATTGAAATCATGGCCCACGTACTACCCCCCGGCGTCCCCGCCCCCGACTTCACGCTCCACGTCACGCCCGACCAGCGGCTCTCCCTGAGCGAGCTGAGTGGCCGGCCCGTGGTGCTCGCCTTCTACCCGGCGGACTGGAGCGCCGTGTGTGGCGACCAGATGGCGCTGTACAACGAGATCCTGCCCGAGTTCAAGCGGCTGGGGGCGGAGGTGCTCGGCATCTCGGTCGACGGCTCGTGGTGCCACGAGGCGTTCGCCAAGGATCGCGGCCTGCACTTCCCGCTCCTGTCGGACTTCGAGCCGAAGGGGAAGGTCGCCAGGTCGTACGGCGCGTACCGCGAGGCGGACGGGTACTGCGAGCGGGCCCTGTTCGTCGTCGACGCGCACGGCGTCATCCGCTGGAGCTATTGCTCTCCCGTCGCCGTCAACCCCGGTGCCGACGGCATCCTGCAGGCGCTGGAAGACCTGTCCAAGTGAACCGGAGCGAGACCTTATGCTGAGAGTACCCGTCACGCCCGCCGACCACCGCCAAGGCGACCCGGCCGCCCCGGTCACGCTCGTGGAGTACGGCGACTACGAGTGCCCGCACTGCGGGCGGGCCCACCCGGTCGTGAAGGCGGTGCAGCGGCACTTCGGCCTCCGGCTGGCGTTCGTGTTCCGGAACTTCCCGCTGAGCCAAGCCCACGCCCACGCCGAGGCGGCGGCCGAGACGGCCGAGTTCGCCGGGACCCACGGGCGGTTCTGGGAGATGCACGACGCGCTGTTCGAGAAGCAGGCGTTCCTCGGTGCTGGGCTCCTGCTGGAGCTGGCCGAGGCGGTCGGCCTGTCGGCGGACGAGCTGCAGGCCGCGCTGGCCGCCAAGGCGTACGCCGCCCGCGTCCGGTCGGACTTCATCGGCGGCGTCCGGAGCGGCGTAAACGGCACCCCGACGTTCTTCGTCAACGGCGTCCGGCACGACGGGGCCCCCGACGTGGAAAGCCTTGTCGAGGTGATCGAGGAAGCGGCGGCGGGCGGGGGTCCCGGCCCCGACGCGGGGTGAAGGGGTTCAGGAAAGCAAAAGCCGACCCGGCTCCACCAATGAACCGTGCCCCGCGACGGCTGCCAAGCAGCCGTCGCGGGGCACGGTTTCGTTCAGCGGAGAGGGCGAGATTCGAACTCGCGGTACGGGTTTACCCCGCACGACAGTTTAGCAAACTGTTGCCTTAAGCCGCTCGGCCACCTCTCCCGAAGGCGAAGCGAGGTGAATGTACCGAGGGGGCGGGCGTTCGTCAAAGCCGGGCCGTCGGGGGCCCGGAACGGATGCGTCAGGCCGGCCGTTGTTCGCCCGTCCCGGACGCCGTACCCTCACGTCCGGGCGACCCGCCGCGTCCGCCGCCGTCCGCCCTAGCCCACCGCCTCACCCGACCCCGACCGCGCCGTATGCAACTCAATCCCGAGCAGGAAGAAGTCGCCAACCACGTCACCGGCCGCATCCTGGCGCTCGCCGGCCCGGGGTCGGGCAAGACCCGCACGCTGACCGAGCGCACCGGCCGACTCATCCGCGGCGGGGCCGACGCCGGGTCGATCCTCTGCCTGACCTTCACCAACAAGCCCCGGGACGAGATGAGTCCCCGCATCACCGCCACCCACCCCGAGGCCGCC
>JAQGHJ010000305.1 GCA_028288905.1 Phycisphaerales bacterium
CCAGCGCGGTGACGGCCGCGTCGGCCTCGGCCCGGGCGGCGGCGACGGCCTGCGGGTGCGGCCACCGGAGCAGCACCTG
Organism: Phycisphaerales bacterium; assembly: GCA_028288905.1. Lineage (GTDB taxonomy): Bacteria > Planctomycetota > Phycisphaerae > Tepidisphaerales > Tepidisphaeraceae > Humisphaera. The sequence continues at coordinate 80 of JAQGHJ010000305.1, forward strand.
GGCCGTCCGCAGGTGCGTGCCGGCCACGTACGCCTGCCGGAGCCGCCCGTACCCGTCGAGCGCGACGCCGTAATCCTGGTGCAGGGCGTCGATCCCCCACAGCGCCGTCCCGCTGACTAACAGCAGCCCGGCCAGGGTCGCGCCGACCTGAGCCGTGATCTTCTGCCGCAGGGTCATGGCCGACGGAGATTGTACCGGCCGACCACCCGGATGCCGACGCGGGCGGAGACCCGAGGCTAAACTGGCGTGCGGGCGCGACCGCGCCACGCCGGCCGGGGGGGCGCGACCGCCCCAAACCGAACCCGCCTGGCCGAGCCCGGCTGGCGAACGGAGGCGCACCGTGGCTCGTATCCCGCGGGAAAGTTCGGACCCTCCGGCCCGTCGCCCCAGGGGCGGCCGCCGGGCCTCACTGTCCCCCGCGGACGTCGGCCGGTTCCTCGACGACCGCGGGCTCGTGCCGGTCGGCATCACCGCCGCCGGCAGCGATTACGACGGCCGGCGGAGCCCGCTCGCCCGAGGCGCAGTCGCCCGAGGCATATTGGCCCGCCCAGCGTGGGGACGAACGAACCTAGAACCCGAACGGGCCGGTTCACGGCGGCCGACCCGGAAGCCTGCGGCCGGCGGGCGCTTCGCGTCGGTGAAGGCGGCCGTCGGACTGTCCGTCGCCGCCCACCTCGCCATCCTGGGCGCGGCGGCCGTGGCCGTCCGGTGGATGAACGATCCCGCCCGCCCCGGCCCGGCTCCGGTGGCAACACTCGGACGGGACCTGAGACCCGTTCCCCGATCCCGGCCGTCACCCCCGCCGATGGCCGCCGACGAAACGGACGGATCGGCATCGGCGGCTGCGGACGTCGACCTGCCGCCCGCCCCGCCACCCGCGGCCCCAGACGTCGGCGCGCCGCCGGGGACGACTGACGAGCGGATCGTGCCGGAAACGTCCTCGGCCATCGGGACGTATCCCGACTTCCGCCGGAACGCCGGGAGTCGGCAGCCCGCCGCGACCCAGGCGGTCGAGTGACCCGCGGAGTGGCCCCGGCGTGGCGCGAGGGCGGGTCGGCGGAACATCCACTCGGTCTCGAAGGCATCGCAAACACGAACTGGTTTGACGCTCACCCCCAGCCCCGCCGTCTCCCGGAGGGAGACGGCGGGGCTCTGCCGGGCGTTCCAGCGGCAGCGGCGCTTGTCGGCGACGTCCGGCTTCACCGCCACGCGAGCGGGTGGTCGCCGGCCACCAAGTCCGGAGCGGCGGCCGCGGCGTTCGCCTCGACCTGGGCGACGTCCTTGCACCCGGGGATGACGCACGCGACGGCCGGGTGGCGGAGGCACCACGCCAGCGCCCACCGGGCCATGTCGACGCCGGGCGGCACCTCCTCGGCCCGCACCCGCTCGGCCTCCCGCAGCTGCGCCTCCACCTGGTCCCGCGGCCGGTCCCGGCGGACGTCGCCCGGCGGGAACGCGGCCCCGGGCTTGTACTTCCCGCTCAGCAGCCCGCTGGCCAGCGGCACCCGGGCCAGCACGCCCAGGTCCTGCCGGACGCACGACGGGAACACCGCGTCCTCCGGCTTGCGGTCCAGCCGGTTGTACACCACCTGGATCGCCTTGATCCCGGCGGCCGTCGCCCCGTCCGTTTGGTGCACGTTGTCGTTCTTGCTGATCGACGTCCCGACGTGCCGGACCTTGCCCGCCCGCTTGGCCCGCTCCAGCACGTCGCGGATGCCGGCATCGTCGAACTCGGCGTCCCGGACGCTGTGGTACTGGTACAGGTCGACATAGTCCGTCCGCAGGGCCGCCAGCGACGCGTCGAGCTGCTCTTGCACGTCGGCCGGGGTGCGGGGTTCCGTGCGGTTCATGTGCCCGTGGAACTTGTGCCCGAACTTCGTCGCGATGACCCACCGGTCGCGCGTGCCGGCGACGGCCGCCCCGATCAGCGACTCGGACAGGTGGTCGCCGTAGCACTCGGCCGTGTCGATCAGGTTGATCCCGAGGTCGGCCGCCCGGCCGAGCATGGCCGTCACCTCGGGCTGGGCGAAGGCCTTGCCCCACTCCCCGCCGAACTGCCAAGTGCCGACGCCGACGACCGATACCCGGAGCCCCGTCCTGCCGAGCCTGCGGTATTGCATGGCCCGAAGTGTAGGGTGGCGGCCGGCGGCGCGGAACCGGCCGACCTACCCGTCGCCGCCGCCGGAATGTCTTGAATCTGCTTCGGTGGCGGGCCCGATAACGGGCTGCGGTACGGGCTGCCGCGTCGGGGACGTCTGGGAAAGCTCGCCGCCGCGAAACAAACTGCGTTTCCGCCCGAATGCACGCTCCCGGCCGGACCGGGCTGGAGTAGGGTTGGCCGGTCACGCCGGGGGGCGTGCTTCGTGCCGGTCACACCGTCGTCCGTCAGTTGAAGGAGCCGCAGACGTGTCGAGCCGTACCCCATTCGTTCCCCAACCGCCCGTCGCGAAACCCATGACTCACCCAAGCCGGCGGGCGGACCGCCGGGTGGCCGCCACCGCGTCGGCCGTGGTCGAGCGGCTGGAGGGCCGGGCCCTGTTCGCCGTCGGCGCGGTGACCGGGCTGACGCTCGTGAACGCGGCGACGGACAAGGACGCCGGCGCACTGACCGCCGGCGGGACGGTGAACCTGAAGGTGGTCGGGACGCAGCTGAACGTCCGGGCGGACGCCGCCGGGTCGGTCGGGAGCGTCAAGTTCGTGCTCGACGGCAAGACGGTCCGGACGGAGAACGGCAAGCCGTACTCGCTGTTCACCGACACGAACGGCGACTACAAAGCCGGGGCGTTCGCGGTCGGCCAGCACACGCTGTCGGCCGTCCCGTACGCCGGGACGAACGGGACCGGGACGGCCGGCACCCCGGTGACGGTGAAGTTCACGGTCGTGAACAGCCCGCCGGCGTCCCCGCCGCCGGTGTCGCCCCCTCCTGTCTCGCCGCCGCCGGCGTCGCCCCCGCCCGTTTCCCCTCCCCCGCCGGTATCGCCTCCCCCGCCGGTCTCGCCGCCGGCGTCCCCGCCGCCGCCCGGGACGGCGACGGTCGTCCGGGCCGCGGCCGACGCGGCCGTGCGGAACGGGTCGTACGCGACCCAGAACTTCGGGTTGGCCGCCGACATGTGGGTGAAGAACCTCGGCACCGGGCTCGCCGGGTACAACCGGAACACGCTGCTGAGCTTCGACGTGACCGGCGCGACGGACCCGGCGACGTCGGCCACGCTCCGGCTGTTCGGCCGGGTCGACCGGGCGGGCGGACCGGCCATCGCGGTGGCCGCGTACGGGTCGGCCGACACGGCCTGGACCGAGGCCGGCGTCACCTGGGCGAACCAGCCCGCGACGGCCGGGGCACCGCTCGGGGCGATCCCGGTCGCCGGCACGACGGGTCAGTGGTAGGCGGTCGACCTGACCGCGTACGTGAACGCCGCCCGGGCGGCCGGGCGGTCGACGGTCACGGTCGTGCTGGCCGGGGCCGGCGTCGTCGACCAAGGGGCGATCTTCGCCAGCGACGAGGCGGCCGCGAGCCGGCCGGAACTGGTGGTGACCGAGGCGTCGGACCTGCCGGAGTCTCCGCCGCCCGTTTCACCGCCGCCCGCTTCGCCGCCCCCGGCATCGCCTCCGCCCGTGTCGCCTCCGCCGGCCGCCGGCCCGACGGCGGAGCTCATCGACTCTGCCGCCGACACGGTGATCGGCGCGCTGACGGACGGGTACACGATCGACCCCGCCGCGGTCGGGTCGCACCTGGCGATCCGGGCCGTCCCGGTCGAGGGTCCGGCCGGACGGATCACGTTCCTGCTCGACGGGGTCGAGGTCCGGACCGAGACGACCGCCCCGTTCACGATCGCCGGGGACGCCGGCGACGACTACTTCGACTGGACGCTTCCGCCGGCCGGCGGGCACGTGCTGCGGGTCGACCAGTACGACGTGGCCGGGGACGCCGGGGTGCTCGTCGGGTCGACGACGCTCAACCTGACCTTCACGAACGCGCCGGTGTCGCCGCCGCCCGTGTCGCCGCCCCCGCCGGTGTCCCCGCCGCCGCCGGTGGTCGCGTTCCCTACCAGCATCAGCTGGACGACCGGGGCGAGCAGCCCGGTCAAGCGGGCCGAGTCCGTCGGCACGATGGTGAACGGCAAGCTGTACGTGATGGGCGGGTTCGACGGCACGGCCGAGGCCGGGACTACGGACAACTGGATCGCCGTCTACCGGTGCGACGTGTACGACCCGGCCACGAACAAGTGGACCCGGATCGCGGACATGCCGGCCGGGCAGAGCTTCACGCACGCGCCGGCCGTCGTGGTCGGGAACGTGATCTGGTTCGTCGGGGAGTACGAGGGGAACCACCCCGGCCCCGGGACCACGAAGGTGTGGAAGTACGACACGGTCGCCAACGCCTGGAGCCGCGGCCCCGACCTGCCCGCCGCCCGCGGGGCCGGGGTGGCAGGGCTGATCGGGGACACGATCTACTATACCGCCGGCATGGAGGCGACCCGGGTCGACAACACGCTTGAGACGTGGGCGCTAGACCTGGGCAACCCGTCGGCCGGGTGGGTAGCGAAGGCTCCGATTCCTTCCGGACGAAATCACGCCGGGTCGGTCGTTCTAGACGGTAAGCTCTACGTGTTCGGCGGGCAGATCCACCAGGAGGCCGACGCGATCACGACGAACGCGTTCGAGGTGTACGACCCGGCGACCGACAAGTGGACGACCCTTAAGAGCCTGCCGGGCAACCGGTCGCACCTGACGGCCGGCGGGTTCGTGTACCAGGGCCGGGTCTGCTTCGTCGGCGGCGATCTGGGGCACGACAACATGCAGCGGGAGGTGTACGCGTACAACCCGGCAACGAACACGTGGTCGGTCATGGGCTACCTGCCGGCCGCCCGCGGGACGGCGGTCGTCGGCGTCGACGGCCGGCTCGTCGTCGCGACCGGGAACGGCCCCGGGTCGACGAACACCGTGTACATCGGGACGTTCAAGGTGTGAGGGGGTGAACAGGGTCCAGCCGGCCGCCGCGAACGCCTAGCCGGGCTCCCCCTCTCCCTCCGGGGGAGGTCGCGGGAGTTGAGGGTGAACGTCGCACGGGTCGGCGTGGCCGCTTGCCTCGTCGCGCCTTCCGCCAAGTCTCTTCCGCACCCGGGGCGGCCGCGTGCTCGCGCCCGCTCTGCCCCTGGCGTGGGGGCAGGCCCGGTTGGCGGAACAATCATCTCGATCTCGATCTCGCAGCGCGAAGTCGGCGCGAGCACCGACCCGATTGCCCCGCACCCTCGCTCCCGTCTTGCAAAACCGCCCGGCCCCGTTAGGTTACCGCCGACCCGCCGGGCGGGCCCGGCGCGGCCTGCGCCCCGCCCCGCTACACGGAGGTAGCCCCTTGCATCTCGCCCCGACCGCCCCGTCTCCCGCGCCCCGCCCGTCGCGGCGGGCCCGCGGCCCGCTGTTGGCGCTCGCCGCCGCCGGGCTGCTCGCGACCGCCGCCGGCGGGTGCGCCGACGTGCTCCAGCCGAACGCCGGCGAGCCCCGCGAGGCCGGCATCAAGCTGTACAACGCCGGCCAGTACCCCGAGGCCGCCGGGTCGTTCGCCAACGCCGTCAAGCAGCGGCCGCAGGACTACGAGGCGCACTACTACCTCGGCCGCACGTACGAGTCGATGCGGAACTACCACCAGGCCGTCGGGTCGTACCGCACCGCCCTGACGGTCATGTCCAACTCGCTCAAGGGGGCGGACGACGCCGCGTTCCGGCTGAAGGTGCTGGACGGGATGGCCAGCGCGATCGCGGCCGGGCAGGACCCGAGCCTGGAGCAGGCCGCGTTCTCCCGGACGGGCGGTCCGAAGGCGGCTGAGGACTTCTTCGTCCTGGCCAAGGTCCGCCGGGCCGCCGGGGACGCCGATTCGGCCCTGACCGAGTACCAGAAGGCCGGCGCGCTCGACCCCGGCAGCTTCGCCGTCGCGAAGGAGCACGGGCTGTACCTGCTCCAACTGAACCAGCGGACGAAGGGGATCGAGGAGCTGAAGCGGGCGTACGCCCTGAACTACCGGGCCCGCAAGCCGGACGACGAGCAGTTGAACACCGCGCTCCGGGCGGGCGGCGTGATCCCGGGCCCCAGCCTGACCGAGGGCAAGGACCTGCCGCAGCCCGTGCTACCGGTCGGCCCGCTGCCGGAACTCGGCGCGACCTCCCCGCCGCCGGCGGGCGGCGGGCGGTGACGGGCGGGCACCCGCCCGGCGGCCCGCCTGGGCAACACGATCGGAAGCAGGAGGCCCGCCGACCTTTGTCGGCGGGTCTCTTCGGTTCCGCCCGGCGACGCCACGCCCCCGCTAGCGCGTTCCCCGGAACGATTCACAGTCCGCGCGACGGCCGGCTACGTTCGTAGGTCTGCGGTGTCCCAAATCGTTCGCCCCGGCCGACCCGAACGGCCGGCAAAGCCGGTCCTACGAACGTAGCCAGCCGCCACGACGCCGAAGCGCGAGCCGCTTTGGACGGGTACCGGTTCTGCGAGCCCCCGTGGCGGCAGACTCTTCGCCCCCCCTTCCCCGGAATACCGGGAGAGGGGGCCTGAGGGTCTCAACAGAGCGAAAAACGTTCTCAGTGCCCGGCCGCGTCGTCGAGGTCGTCCGGCAGCACGGTGCGGCGGCGGACGACGGCCGGGCCGATTAAGGCGGCCGCGGCGAACACGGCGGCGACGACCCATCCGGCGGTGGCCGGCCACGCGACGCCGACCGCCGGCAGAACCGGGTGCGGCGGGGACCGCTCCGGCGTGCCGGCGGCGGGCGGGTCGAACGCGTCCGGTCCCTCATCGGTTGAAGTCGTCGTGCCTGAAGTCGTCGCGCCCGAGTTGATCGTGCCCGGGGCCGTCGTCCCCGTCGTCGGCGCGGTGCCGGTCGCGGACGCCGTGGTGGACGGTGCCGTGGCTGGACCGGTCGCCGGCGGCGGGACGGCACCGGCCGGCCGGCTGTCGGCGGGCCGGGTGTCAGCGCCCGCCGTGGCGCCGTCCCC
>JAQGHJ010000322.1 GCA_028288905.1 Phycisphaerales bacterium
GGGGACGCGGTGCCGCCCGCCGTGTCCCGTCCGCCGGTTCATGACTATGATCCGGCCGCTCTCCGAGCCGCGGCGTCCCCGGGGACGGCAGCTGCGGAGGCCGCGTCCCCGGAGCCGCTCGGATGTCCCCGCCAGCCGACTCGCAGCGACAGCAGCTGCAGTTGTTCGAAGCCATCTCGTCCACCACGCCGGATTTCCTGTACGCCTTCGGTTTGGACGGCCGGCTCGTGTACGCGAACCGCCGCCTCCTGGAAGTGTGGGGCCGGACGGCCGACGACGCGGTCGGCAAACGCTTCCGCGAGCTCGGGTACCCGGACTGGCACGCCGACATGCACCTGCGGGAGATCGCGCAGGTGGTTGCCACAAAGCGACCGGTCAAGGGCGAGGTGCCGTTCACCGGAGGCAGCGGGATCGCCGGGGTGTACGAGTACATCTTCTCCCCCGTGTTCGGGCCCGGCGGCGAGGTGGAGCTGATCGCCGGCACGACCCGCGACGTGACGGAGCGGCGGGCGGCAGAGGGCCAGGTGCGGGCGGTTCTCGAGAGCATCACCGACGCGTTCTTCGCCCTCGACCACAACTGGCGATTCAACTACGTCAATCCGCAGGCCGAGCGAGTGCTGGGCCGCACGCCCGGCGACCTGCTCGGGCAGGTGATTTGGGACGTGTACCCTGGCCTGCACGGGAGCGAGTTCGAGCGGGTGTACCGCGGGGTGGTGGCTGACCGGGTGCCCCTGTCGGTCACGCCGTACTACCCGGACCACGACCGGTGGTACGAAGTCCATGCCTACCCCGGGTCGGACGGTGGCATCTCGGTCTACTTCCGTGACGCGTCTGACCGCGTCCGGGCCGAGGAGCAGCTCCGCCGCAGCCACGACACGTTTTACAACCTGATCCAGAACAACCCGTTCGGCGTGTACGTCGTCGACGCGGACTTCCGGCTACGGCAGGTGAGCCTCGGAGCCCAAAAGGTGTTCGCCAACGTCCGGCCGCTGCTGGACCGCGACTTCGCCGAGGTCCTCCGGACGGTGTGGGCCGAGCCGTTCGCGACGGAGGCGATCGGCCGGTTCCGGCACACGCTCGACACCGGCGAGCCGTACGTCGCCCAGCACACGGTCGAGCGGCGGCAGGACGTGGCCGACGTCGAGTCGTACGACTGGCGGATCGAGCGGGTCTCGCTCCCGGACGGCCGGTCCGGCGTGGTCTGCTACTTCTACGACCTCACCCGCCGCAAGGAGCTGGAGCAGGCGCTGCGGGACAGCGAGGACCGGCTGCGCCTGGCCGTCGCGATCGCCCAGGTTGGCACGTTCGAGATCGACCTGCGGAGCGACGCCGTGACCGTGAACGACATCGGCCGCGACGTCTACGGCTGGGCCCCCGGGGAGCCGCTGACGTTCACCAAGGTCCAGGGCCACTTCCACCCCGACGACCGCGAGGTGGTACTGCGGCAAGTGAACGACGCGCTGCGGCCCGGCGGGTCGGGCGAGTTCGAGGTCGAGCAGCGGATCGTGCGCACCGATGGCGAGACCCGGTGGATCCGGGTGCGCGGGCGGGCGGTGTTCGACACCGCGCCCGGGGGGGACGGGCAGCCGGTCCGCTGCGTCGGGACCTACCTCGACGTGACGCGGGAGGAGGAGGCCAAGCGGCAGCGCGAGCGGCTGCTCGCCGACGAGCGGGCTGCCCGCGCCGAGGCGGAGCGACAAGGGCGGATGAAGGACGAGTTCCTCACCACGCTCAGCCACGAGCTGCGGACCCCGCTGAACGCGATCGTCGGGTGGGCGCAGATCCTTCGCGGCGGGGCCCGCGGGCCGGACGACTTGGACCAAGGGCTGGCGACGATCGAGCGGAACGCCCGGGCGCAGGCTCAGATCGTCGAGGACCTGCTCGATATGAGCCGGATCGTCGGCGGGAAGGTCCGGCTCGACGTCCAGCAGCTCGATTTGGCGGCGGTCGTTGGCGAGGCCGTGCAGACCGTCCGGCCGGCGGCCGATTCGAAGGGCATCCGCGTGCAGACGCTGCTGGACCCGCTCGCCGGACCGGTGTCCGGCGACCCAGGCCGGCTGCAGCAGGTGTTGTGGAACCTGTTGAGCAACGCGGTCAAATTTACGCCCAAGGGCGGGCGGGTTCGGGTGGTGCTGGAGCGGGTCGACAGCCACGTCGAGGTCAGCGTCGTCGATTCCGGCCAGGGCATCGACCCCGAGTTCCTGCCGCACGCGTTCGCCCGGTTCCGGCAGCAGGACGCCAGCACCACCCGCCGGCACGGCGGCCTTGGCCTCGGGCTAGCCATCGTCAAGGAGCTGGTCGAGCTGCACGGCGGGTCGGTGCGGGTGCGGAGCGGCGGCGCGGGGGCCGGGTCCGCGTTCACCGTCGCCCTGCCACTGGCCGCCGTCCAGCCAGATGCCGGCCCGGAACCCGCCCACCGGCACCCGAACGCGGCCCAGCAGGCGCCGGCGGCGCCTTCCGTGTTGAGTGGCTCGCTCCCGGGCGTGCGGGTGCTGGTGGTGGACGACGACCCGGACTCCCGCGAAGTCGTCCGGCGGCTGCTCGAATCGTGCGGGGCGGCGGTGACGGCGGTCGGCTCGGGGGCCGAAGCCTTGGGGCGCGTCGAGGCGGACCGGCCGGACGTGCTCGTGAGCGACATCGGCATGCCGGACATGGACGGGTACGACCTGATCCGCCGGGTCCGCGCGCTGGGCGTCGAACGGGGCGGCACCGTGCCCGCGGTCGCCCTGACGGCCTACGCGCGGGCGGACGACCGCGTGCGGGCCGTTCTCGCCGGGTATCAGCACCACGTGGTGAAGCCGGTCGAGCCGGCCGAGCTGCTCGCAATGGTCGCCAGCCTGTCCGGCCGTCGGCGTGCCTGATTCGGGCACGGACGCTCCGCCCGTAGGCTCGGGGTCGCCGCCCGATTGCCCGGCTCCCCGGGTTTCGCCAGAATGGCGCGCCATGCCGATCAGCGCCCGCAACCAGTTCGAGGGGACCGTCCGGTCGATTAAGGGCGGCGCCGTCATGGCCGAGGTGGTGATCGACATCGGCGGCGGGCACGAGATCGTCTCGCTCATTAGCGCGTCCTCGGTCAAGCGGCTCAAGCTCAAGAAGGGCAGTCGGGCCGTGGCCGTCATCAAGGCGACCGAGGTGATCGTCTCCACCGACCTAGCGGGCGACGCCGTGGACGACTGAACCTCTTTCGGTGGATCGCCGCACGGACGGATGCCCCGCCGACGCATGCCCGCACGCCCACCCAAGCCGCAACCCGAGAGGCCCCAGCTCCGGGGCAAGTTGTGGCTCGAGGTCGGCGGCCGGCCCGTACTCACCGAGGCGGCTGCCGACCTGCTCGACCAGATCGAGGCGTGCGGGTCGGTGTCGGCCGCCGCCCGCAACCTGCGATTCGCCTACCGGCGGGCGTGGCTCCTCATTGACGCGGCGAACCGGGCTTGGCCGCGGCCGCTCGTCCTGAAGGCGACCGGCGGGGCCGGCGGCGGCAAGGCCGAGCTGACCGAGTTCGGCCGCCACGTCCTCCGCACCTACCGCGACCTCCAACTGCAACTCGAGCTCCTGCTCGACACCGCCGGGGACCCCTTCGCGACCGGGGCGTAGCCCGTTGCACGCTCCTGTCAGCCTGCGCCCAAAGGCTCACGCGTTTGAC
>JAQGHJ010000938.1 GCA_028288905.1 Phycisphaerales bacterium
GATCCGCCAGCAGCGTTCCTTCGCACGGCGCTAGCGCTTCGATTTCCCGAACAATTCCGTCACCGCCCTGGTATTGACACGCACCGCCGGTACCGACGGCACTCTCGAATCGCCTGACGCGCAACGGGTATTGCAGCTCGATCGCCTCGGCCGGCGTGTTGAGCGTGTTGGTCATGTGGCACTGGACGGCCGACGCGCCGTCGGTGCCCGGGGCCGCCCCGCTGCCACCGCCGACGGTCTCGTAGTACGTCCAAGCCGACCCGCCTGCCCCGCCGGGGCCGTCCGCCGGGCGGATGCCACCGAGGGCGATACTGCTCATGGTGCCGCAACTGGCGGCCGGGACGACGCCGGGCAAAGCCTGGGCCAGCGCGCCGAACACCACGTCCACCACCCGCTGGCTCGTCTCGGTGTTGCCGGCCACCACGGCGGCCGGGTATCGGGCGTGCAGCACGCTGCCCGGGCGGGTGCGGACGTCGACGTTCCGGAACGCCCCGCCGTTCAACGGGGCGGCCGGGTCGAGCAGGCAGGCGAAGCAGTAGTACACGGCCGACCGGGTGACGGCCTCGGGGCAGTTCACGCACCCGGGCACTTGGTCGGCCGAGCCGGGAAAGCTCGGCGAACCTGTGAAATTGGCGGTCGCACGGTCGCCGGCTATCGTCAGTTCGACTGCAATACGCACCGGCCCGCCGCCGGCGGTCCCGTCGCCGTCGAGCGCGTCGGCGAACCGGTACACCCCGTCCGGGATCGCGGCGATTGCCCGGGACATGAACGCGGCCGAGTAGTCCTGCAGCGCCCGCCCGTACGCCCGCACGGCGTCCCGCCCGCGGCCCGCCACCATGCGCTGCAGCGCCCGGGCCCCGACCGCGTTGGCCGCCAGCTGCGCGTCGATGTCGCCGAGCCGCTCGGCCGGGGTGCGGACGGCGGACAGAATCTGACCGACCAACGCCTCGTCCCGAACGCCGCCGCGGTACAGCAGCGCCGGCTCGATCCGCAGCCCTTCCTCATCGATGTGGGTCGACAGCGTCATTGAACCCGGGGACGCCCCGCCGACGTCGGCGTGGTGCGCCCGGTTGGCCGCAGACCCGACCCGCTGGCCGCCGGCGAACACCGGCGACACGACCGTGACGTCCGGCAGGTGACTGCCGCCGGCGAACGGGTCGTTCACGATCGCCACGTCCCCCTCGGCCAGGTCGCCGAGCCGCGCCCGGACGGCCGCCACCGACGCCGGCATCGCCCCCAGGTGTACCGGGATGTGGGCGGCCTGGGCGAGCAGCTCGCCGGCCGGGTCGAACAGGGCGCAGGAGAAGTCCCGCCGCTCCTTGATGTTGGCAGAAAATGCGGCCCGGGCGAGCGTGATGCCCATCTCCTCGGCCGCCGCCTCGAACAGGTTGCGGGCGATCTCCAACTCGACCGGGTCGACGGGCGAAGCCGGCCCACCACGGAGGCACGGAGGCACGGAGTTGGCAGCGGGCGCCGAATTGGACTCCGTGTCTCCGTGCCTCCGTGGTGGGTCCGCTTCGTCGGCGGGGGCGGGGGACCGAATGAGCGTGACGATGCCGCGGGGGTCGCACGCAGCCGTCCAGCCGGGCGGCACGTACGTCGTCGCCTCGTCGTCCTCGACCAGCAGCGGCCCGGGCGTGGGGCCGGCCGCTAGGAGTTGGGGGCGGCGACAGGTGCCATCGGCGATCGGCGTCGGGTCGGGCTCGACGGTCGGCAGCTCGACCGGGGCCACCCGGCCGACGCGGCGCAGCCGCAGCGTGACGATCTCGATCGCCCGCCCCTCGGGGACGGCCCCGTACCGGTCGGCGTACGCGGCGCGGAACACCGCCTCCAGCCGTTCGCGGTCGGCCCCGTGGGCGCGGACGGTCAATTCGTGCGACTGCCCGACGAACCGCAGGTCGGCGTGGGCCTCGACGGCCGCCAGTTGCTCCTGCGGCAGCCGCTCGCTGGCGAGCATATTCAGGTGCCCGAACTCGGCGTACAGCCGGTGGTCGTCCAGTTGCTCGCCGAGGTGCAGCACGGTCTTGCTAGCGTCGGCCACCGGCGGGGCGGCCACCATGCCGAGCGCGCTCAGCACGCCGCAGTACGGCGGGACGAGGACCGTGCCGACGTCGAGCGACGCGGCCACGGCGCAGGCGTGCAGCCCGCCCGCCCCGCCGAAGCTGAGCAGCGCGAACCGCCGAGGGTCCAGCCCCCGCCGACTCGTGACGGTCCGGGCCGCCCGGCTCATCGCCTCCTCGGCCACCCGGACCATGCCGGCGGCGGCGACCTCGACGGACTTGCCCATCGCTTCCGCCAGTGGGGCGATCGCTCGGCGGGCAAGGTCGGCGTCGAGCCGCACGCGCCCGCCGGCGAACGCGACCGGGCGGATTCGGCCAAGGACTACGTTCGCGTCCGTCACCGTCGGCTCGGTCCCGCCCCGGCCGTAGCAGGCCGGCCCAGGCACCGCACCGGCCGACCGCGGGCCGACCCGCAGGGCCCCGCCGGCGTCCAGGTACGCCACCGAACCGCCGCCGGCCCCGACCGTGTGGATGTCGAGCGCGGGCAGCTTGATCGGCAGCCCGTCAATGACGCCTTCGGTCGACCACTGCGGCTGGCCGCCGACGATCGTCGCCACGTCGGTGCTAGTCCCGCCCATATCGTACGTGACCGCGTCCGCCACCCCGGCCGCGGCGGCGACCAGCGCCGCCCCGATCACCCCGCCCGCGGGCCCTGACAACACGAGCCGAGCGGCCGACGCCGACGCCTCCGCCACCGACAGCGTGCCGCCGGCGGAATGCATGATCGATAGCGGAAAGTCTGAAGTGTGAAGGCGGAAGTCTGAAAGTGAAGCGGTAGAGGATTCGCGACCCTCCTCCTTTTCAGACTTCAGACTTCCAACTTCAGACTTTCCCTGAGCCATCCCCCGCCCCAGCGCCGACAGGTAGTCCGCCACCCGCGGCCGCAGGGCGGCGTTGATGACCGTCGTGCTCGCCCGCTCGTACTCGCGGAACTCCGGCAGCACGTCGCTGCTAAGGCTGACCGTCAAGCCGGCCGCCCGGCAGCGGTCGGCGAGCAGCCGCTCGTGGGCCGAGTTCGCGTACCCGAAGATCAGGCAGATGGCGACGTGCCGCAGCCCGCGGGCGACGATCGCGTCGGCCAAGGCGTCGGCCTCGGCCGGATCGAGCGGCGTCACAACGGTGCCGTCGGCCGCCACCCGCTCGAGGACGGTGAACCAGTTCGCCTCCAGCGTCATCGGTGGCGGGCGGGCGACGCGGAGGGCGTACAGGTCCGGCCGGTTCTGCCGGCCAATCAGCAGCAGGTCGCGGAACCCCTCGGTCGTCACGAATGCGACCGGCTCCCCCCGCCTCTCCAGCAGCGCGTTCGTCGCGACGGTCGAACCGTGGACGACCTCCACCGGCCCGACGTGCCCGGCGGCGGCCGCCGCGACCGCGTCGATCACCGCCCGGTGAAAGTCCGGCGGCGTGGACGGGAGCTTGAGCACCCGCAAGGTGTTCCCGTCGTAGGCGACGAGGTCCGTGAACGTGCCGCCGACGTCGACGCCGATGCGGAGGGTGCGGGGTTGGCGGTCGGGCGGCATGAGGAAACCTACGGGAGCGGCGAGCGCGGGATCGGCGAATCGGACAGGAATCCGCATCAGCGCTCGAAATTGAACGGCCGCGGTAACGTCGTAGCGTTGAGGTTTTGGACCGGCGGATAAGCCCACCGAACCCGCTGCGCCACGGGCTTCCTCCGACCACCTTGGCCCCGTCCCGCCGGCAGGACTAGAATTGCCCACTTATGCCGAACCCGCCGACGCGGAACGAATCGCCCTGGTCCACCCGTCGCCTGCGCGGGTGGGCCGGCCCGAGCTTAATGGTCGCGCTAGCCACGGGCAACGCGGCCGTCGTCCGTGGCGACGACGCGGCCGTCACGGCGAAACCACCGGTCGCCGGGCTCGCGACCGCCCCGTCCCAAGCTGAGGTCATCGACCTCCGCCAGACCGTCGCGTACCTCGCCTCGGACGAGTTGGAGGGCCGCGGCACCGGCACGCCGGCCCAGGCGAAGGCGGCCGAGTTTATCGCCGGCACGTTCGCTAAGTTGAAGCTCGAGCCGCCGCCGGGGTGGGGCGGGTACTTCCAGCCGTTCAAGGTGACGAGCAAGGTCATGATTGACCCGGCCACCACGCTGGCCGCCGGCGAGGGGGCGAACTGGCTGGAGCCGCTCGGCAAGCCGGCGCTGGCGGCCGAGAAGGACTACGTCCCGCTGCCGATGTCCGGCGAGGGGGACGCGACGGCCGGCGTGGTGTTCGCCGGGTACGGCGTGTCGGACGCCCATCGCGGATACGACGAGTACGCGGGCGTAGACGTGAAGGGAAAAATCGTACTCGTGCTGCGGTACGAGCCGGTCGACGCCGAGGGCAAGAGCGCGTTCACGGGGAAGAAGGACGACTGGTCTGAGAACGCGACGTTCGCCCGCAAGCTGGCACTGGCCGCGCAAAAGGGGGCGGCAGCCCTGCTGGTCGTGAACCCGCCGAACTTCCGGACCGACGACAAGCTGTTCGACTTCGCCTTCGCGTCGTCCGAAGGCGGCGGCGGGCTGCTGTCCGCCCAAGTGACCAAACCCGTCGCCGACGCGCTGCTGAAGGCCGGCGGCCTGCCGGCGACGGCCGAGGTGCAAAAGGCGATCGACGAGGGCAAAGTCCCAGCGTCCAAGCCGCTGCCGGGCGTGACGGCCCGCCTCCGCGTGGCCCTGAAGAAGGAGCAGCGCGAGACTCGGAATGTGGCCGCCGTGCTGCCCGGCACCGGGCCGCGGGCGAGCGAGTTCGTCGTCGTCGGGGCCCACTACGACCATTTGGGCCGGGGCGGGCCCGGCGCGTTCCCGATCTACGCCGGCAAGGTCCACCACGGGGCTGACGACAACGCGTCGGGCACGACGGCGGTGCTGAAGTTGGCGGAACTGTTCGCCGCGGCCGGGCCGCAGGACCGGTCGATCTTGTTCGTTGGGTTCACGGGCGAGGAGTGGGGGCTGCTCGGGTCGAAGCAGTTCGTGAACCACCCGCCGGTGCCGCTCGACAAGGTGGCGGCCATGCTCAACCTCGACATGGTCGGGCGGGTGAAGGACAACAAGTTGGAGGTCGGCGGGACCGGCACCGCCCCGAGCTTGCAGGGCGTCGTGGCGGCGGCGAACGCCGGCGGGCCGCTTAAGCTGAACACCGGCAGCAAGGGCGGGCTCGGGCCGAGCGACCACATGTCGTTCGGGCTGAAGAAGGTGCCGGTGCTGTTCTTCTTCAGCGGGCTGCACGCCGACTACCACCGCCCGACCGACACGGCCGACAAGATCAACTACGCCGGCATGGGGGACGTCGTCGCGCTGGCGCAGAAGACGGTCGTCGGCCTGACGAAGATGGGCCGCGAGCAGTACGTCGCCAAGTACGACGGCACCGGCCTGTTCGGCGCGATGACGATGGGCGCGACCCAGCCGACCGGCAGCCCGAGCGGGCGGGCGCGGGCGGCCCTGGGCGTGATCCCGGACTACGGGGCCGACGACTCGGCGGCCCCCGGCGTCCGCATCGCCGGCGCGACCGAGGGGTCCGCCGCCGCCGCCGCGGGGCTGAAGGAGGGGGACGTGCTCATCGGTTGGAACGACAAGCCGCTGAACAACCTGAACGACCTGATGGCCGGCCTCGGCGGGGCGAAGCCCGGCGACAAGGTGAAAATCAAGATCCGCCGCGATGGCAAAGACGTCGAGATGGAAGCGACGCTGACCGAGCGGAAGGGGTGAGTGGGGAGTGCCGCAGTAGGGAGTGTTGGGGTGGGGAGTACGAAGGGGTAGGACCCACCCCCTCAATCGCGCCTCCGCACTTCGCCAGCTTGCTCGCGACGCGCTTCCCCATACCCCGCCACTCCCTACCCGCACACTCCCCACCCCGACACTCCCTATGAAAACCGGCATCATCATCGTCGACCACGGTTCCCGGCGGGCGCAGAGCAACGCGATGCTCGAGGAAGTCGCTCGACTGTTCGGCGAGCGCTTCGGGCAGACCTACGACGTTGTCGAACCGGCCCACATGGAGCTGGCCGAGCCGTCGATCGCGTCGGCGTACGCCCGGTGCGCCGAGCGAGGGGCGACGCGAGTCGTCGTCGTCCCGTTCTTCCTCGGGCCGGGCAAACACTGGACGGGCGACATCCCCCGGCTGACGGCCGAGGCGGCCCGGGACCACGCCGGCACGGCCTACCACGTCACGATGCCGCTCGGCATCGACGACCTGATCCTCGACCTGCTGTACAAGCGGGCGACGTTCTGCGCCGACCACGCCTACGGCTGTGACAGCTGCCGCGGCACCGCCCGCAGCGGCGAGCCCGGCCCAGCCGCGGCGGCGCTGGCCGAGCCGAACGGGCACGACGCCCGACTGACCGACGCCCACGGCATGGCCGTGTGCGGGAGCTGCCCGTACTCGAAGGCCGTGAGCGAGGGAGCGACCTTCATCCCCGCCGGCCAAGGAACGCCCGCCATCGCGGGCGCAAGGTAACGTGCGGCGGGGCCGGACGACCCGGTGAACCCGTCCCGGCGGCGACCGGCGTTTACTTGCTTTTGCCGGTGTCGGCCCGGGCCCACGTCTTGAACGCCATCACCGCCTTGCCGTCGCCCGTGCCAAGTTCGAGCCGCGGGTCGCCGTTGTCGGCCCGACCGATCCGGAACGTTCGGACGTCCGATTGCTTCTTCACCTCGTCGTCGGTCATCGGGCGGTCGTAGTTGTTCTTGGCCACCCGGCTGTCGGTCACCTTGTACTTCCCCTTGGCGGCCGTCAGCGTGACGACTCCCTTGGCGGCGTCGAAGTCGGCCGTGCCGTACGCCTCGGTCCAGGTCGTCAGCACCCAACCGTAGTTGTTCACGGAGATCAGGGTGTACTGCTTGTACGACCCGTCGGCCGCGAACTCGAAGAACGAGCCGAGCGAGCGGGCGCTGCCGACGTATCGACCGGACTGAACGTCGTGC
>JAQGHJ010000356.1 GCA_028288905.1 Phycisphaerales bacterium
AGGGACGCCATGAAGATCATCGCCGAGGTGCAGGCCAAGGGGTTCGAGGGCACGGCCGTCGACCCGGAGCAGATCCGGGCGGCCGTCGAGGCGGCGACCGGCCAGATCGTGAAGCTCGTCGAGCGGCAGCTGACCGCCCGGACCGCCGAGATGGAGCGGCTCAAGGCCCAGGCGAAGCCGCTGCTGGAGCGGCTCCAGAAGCTGATCGACGCCGACGTGAGCGTGTCGGTCAGCGTCCGGCACAACGAGCCGTTCACCGTCACCGGCGCCGCGGCCGAACCCGCCCCGGTGGCGGGCGCCCCGGTCGGCCCGCCGGCGGAAGGGCTGACCGAGCCGCAGCAGGCGATCCTCGACACGGTCCGGATGCTCGGGGCCCGGGGCATCCGGGCCTCCCGGGACGCCGTCGCCCGGTGGCTCGGCATCCACCCCAAGGGCGGGAGCTACGGGACGAACCTCGGCCGGCTCCGGGCCGACGGGTACCTCGACGGGTTCGCGCTGACCGAGAAGGGGCGGGCGGCGGCCCGGCAGACGGCAACGGGGCTGGAGGCGGCGCTGGCGGCGCTGGACGAGGAGCCGAAGCGGAAGATCGTCCGGACGCTGGTCGACGCCGGCCGGCCGCTGTCGCGGGACGAGCTCGCGGCCGCCCTCGGGATCCACCCGAAGGGCGGGAGCTTCGGGACGAACCTCGGGTGGCTGCGGACGATGGGGGTGATCACCGACCGCGGGCCGATCGCGCCGACTGAAGGGCTGCGACGGTGAGGGGGCGGGCCAAGGTTGTGCCCCCCTACCCGGGGGGGAGGGGGACGCCGACGCGACTCGCGGCTATATTGGTTAGCTGAGCCAACTATTGAGGGGGGGGTTGAGTCGATGCGGTTCCTGTTGTCTGTGGCGTCGGCGCCGCTCGTCGGCACCTGGCGTGTCGCCTCGGCGGCGGGCCTGACGCTCGTCGCGATGCGTGGGTCGCGATCGGCCCGTGGGACCGGTGACGCGTCGACGAGCGGGTCCGCGCCGGACGGCGCGGCCCCGGGCGGCGGCCGTCGGCCGCGATGGACGGGGACCGACGTGTTCGGCTGCGGCCCGTTCCTGGTCCGCCTCGCCGTGTCCGCGCTTCAGCTGGCACTTTCGACCGTGGCCCGCCGCGTGCGCGGCCGGCACATCGGCCGGAAGAAGGGGTAGATCCGCCCCCGCACCCTTGGGGCCGTTCCAGGAGTTCCCCGCACGGGAACAATCTGCTGTGACACGCGTTCCTCCTTGGCGAGACCATGCGGCCCTTCGTGGCCGGCTGGGACTCGCCCCGGGGGAACCCATGCACGCCTTCGCCCAAAACTGCCGCCGCGAGTTGGCCAACCTGCGACACGTCATCCCGATGCTGGTCGCGGTCGCCCGCGTGGCGGTGTCCCTTCTGTTCGACGCCGCCCGCGGCCGCGTGCCCCTCGGCTGACGGCGGCCCCGCCCCTTCGCCGCCCGAGCTTCCGCCCGATTCTTCGCGCCCCGCACGGCGTCTGTCGCCGTTCCGGTCGCCGCGTCATCTGCCCATCGGCCGGCCGGGTATCGGACGTCCGTCTCGGGCCAGCCCCTTCCCGAACAACGGCCGCCCCAATCGGGTACAACCGTCGTCGATCACGTTAAGACAACGGAGCTGGTTTATGACGACGGCTGCACCCGCCGGGCTTCTCTTGCGCGCGGAACTCTCGCCGTCCGGGCGGTCCGTCCGGATCCAGGCGGACCTTCGAAAGCGGTGGAAAGAGGTCGTCCGCCGCCAGGCCCCGCACGCCCGGGAGCGGTTCCTGGACAGCGCCGACGGCCGTGCCGCCCTCGGGGCCCAGACGTGTCAGGCCCTCCTGAAGCGGCTCCGCCGCCAGCACGACGAGGTCACGACCACCGCCGCCGGCCCGGCGATGACCGGCGGCTGGACCGCCCGGGGCGACTGCCTGGAGGGGCTGGCGTTCGACGACCTCGGGCGGATCGTCCCGCCCGGCCACCATTACGACCGCACGGGCCGCCTGGCCCGCACGCTCGACCCCAAGACCGGCCGGCCCGTCCCGGTCCCCAACGCCCCCCGGCTGGTGCTCGGCCGCCACGGCGTCCGCGACGGCCGGGAGCAGCCGGCCGGCTCCGACGCCACGCTCGAGGACGCGGGCCCGCCCGTCCGCCGCTGGACGCCGTCCCCGGCCGTCGAGCTGGAGGATCATCTCGACGGCATGACGCTCGGCCAGGCGCTGGCCCACACCGCGGAGCACCCGAGCAGCTGTTCGGCGGCGATGATCATCCTGATCGGCGAACGGAAGGCGAAGCCCGTCGACGGGCAGTGGTGACCGGAATCAAAACCCTCATCTCCGGCCCCGAACCGACAAGTCGGTTAAATTTCCTTAACGCTATGACTGACCGCCTCATCGGTGCGTTTTCGCCCGTCGCTCTTGTCGGTCGGATCGACAAGTCCGCCCAAGAGGGTAGAGGCACCGTGTCCGACGACGGCCCGCTCAAGCTCCCGACGGACCGCCAGCGCGTGGCCTACAACCTCCGCTTGAAGCAGGGGCTGAGCGACAAGCGGATCGGGCAGATCCTGGGCATCACGGCGGAGAACGCCAACCGCCTGATCCGGGAGTGCGAACGGCGGGTGAACCGGCTCCGGCTGGCCGCCGCCCGCTCCGACCAGTGCCTGCTGGCCAGCCTGCTCGGGGACCTGAACTGACCCGGGGGTGCCCCACCCCCACCCCCTAACCCCTCCCTGACAAAATGTCGGGGTCCTCCCCGGGGGAGCCCCGGCGCGAGGTTCGCGTCATCTCGCGCCGCCCGCGATTCCCGGTTTTCGGATTCCACCTTTCCGGGTTTCCACCTTTCCACTTCGCGTCGAATCGCCCGCGAAATCAGGGCGATCGGTCGGCCGTGGGGCCGGCGACGTTTCCACCGACGTTTCCAGTCCACCTTTCCAGCTCGGAGCCCCCATGCTCTCGACCGACGTCCTCTCGCAGCTCACCTCGACCGCCGGGATCGTCGCGCTGGTCGTGACGGTGATGGCCGGGCTGAAGCCGAAGCTGGCCGCGGTCCGGTACCTGTCGGCCGTGCCGGGGTGGGTCTACACGGTGCTGGTCGCCGCCGGCGTCACGTACCTCGCCAACCGCGTGTTCGGGACCCTGCCCGGGGACTTGGCGACGCTGACGTACCAGGTCGCCGTGAACGCGCTGCTGTCGATCGGGACCTACCACGTCGGCGGGGTCGTCGCGAAGCCGATCGCCGCGTCCGTGGCCGACGACGCGGCCCCGGGCGCCGGCACCGCCCCGAAGCTGATGCTGCTGGCGCTCGCCCTGTCGCTCGTCGGCGGGTGCGGGTCGACGCCGGCCGACCGGTACCTGAACTACTCCGGGGCGTTGGACCTCGGCCTCCAGGCGATGGCCGACGCCCGCGACCTGGGGCTGCTCAAACAAGCCGAGGCCGACGCCGCCCGGCAGTACGTCGACGCGGCACTCGCGGCCCGGGCGACGGCGAAGAAGCATTTGGACGCCGGCGACCCGGCCGGTGCCGCGGCCGCGCTCGACGAGCTGCGGGCGGCCCTCGCCACGCTCGGCCCGGTGTTCGGCAGGGCCGGCACCCCAACCCCGAAAGGACCGGCGACCCATGCCGCTGCCGTTGGCCCAACTGATCCTGGTGCTGGTGACGCAGGGACCGGAGTACGTGCAGGGGGTGACGACCCTCCTCTCACGCCTCCTCGCTGAGGGCCGGACCGAGCTGACCCCGGCCGAGCAGCTCTGGTGCGACCAGGTCACCGCCCGGCTGACGTCGAACTACCAGCGGCTGTACGGCACCCTCCCGCCCGGCGTGTGACCGGACGGCCCGACCCCTTCGCCTCGCCTGCACGCCCGTGCTCGCCCTCGCCCTGCTCATCCCGGTGCTCGCCCAGGCCGCCGCGCCGCCGCTCTCGCCACCGGGCGCGGCGACGACGGCCGCCCCCGTCTACGGCCAGTCGTACGGGCCGGTCGGCGGATACGCCGTTCCGCCGGCCGGCGGTTCGAACGAGTGGGGGGCGGTCGGCGCGGCCGTCACCGTCCTGTTCGGCGGGGGCGGGGCCGTCGTCACGCTGATCAGTGCCCGGGCCGTCCTCCGGTCCAAGCAGATCGACGTTAACGCCGCCGCCGCCGCCCAGGCACAGGCGAAGCTCGACCAGTACCGGGACGAGGACCGCAAGCGGTTCGACGACCTGTGGGCCAAGTGCCAGCGGCAGGACGACGCTTTGAAGCGGCTGGAGGTCCAAGTGGACGCCCTCCAGCGGGAGGGCACCGACTGCCGCCAGCGGCTAGCCGCCAAGACGGCAGAGTGCGTCCAGTGCACCGAGCGGTACGGCCGGCTGGCGACGAAGTACCAGCAGCTCGCCGACACGCACGCCCGCTGCCCCCGCCCGGACCCCGCCACCCCGACGTCCTCGCCCGCCGCGCCGCCGAGGAAATGACACCGCCATGACCACCCGCCGCACCCTGCTCACGAGCGTGATCCTGGCCCTCGCCGCCCTCGTCCCGCTGCTGGCGATCGCCGCCGGCCCGGCGGCCCCCGCGACGACCCAGCCGGCGGTGCCCGCGGTCCCGGGGTACAAGCCGTTCGCCGGGTCGCTGGCCAGCCCGTACGGCACGCCCGGGTACCTCGCGTACCTGGCCGACTCCGCCGCCACCCCGGCCGCCAAGCCGCCGGCCGGGTACGAGGCGTGGCTCGACGCCGCCAACCTCGAGGGCGTGCGGGTGAT
>JAQGHJ010000941.1 GCA_028288905.1 Phycisphaerales bacterium
GTGCAACCCGGTCGTGGTCGATGGGGCGATGTACGCCCCGACGGTCGGCGGGCACGTGGTGGCCGTCGACGCCGCCACCGGCGTCGAGCGGTGGCGGTTCAAGCCCGAGGGCCGGCCGGCCCACCGCGGATTGACCTACTTCCGCGGCCGCCCGGCCGACGCCGCCGCCGCCGGGCCGGCCGTGTCGTCCCGCGTGATGTTCGTCGCCGGGACCGGGCTGTGGTGCCTCGACCCGGCGACCGGCCGGCCGGTCGCGTCGTTCGGCGACGGCGGGCGGGTGACGGTGCCGCGGTCCACCACCGCCCCGGCCGTGTACCGGAACGTGATTGTCGTCGCCGGGTTCGACCGCGACGTTTTCGGGTACGACCTGTCGACCGGCAAGCCGCTGTGGACGTTCCGCACGATCCCCAAGGGCACGGACCCGTACGCCGACACGTGGGACAAGCCCAGCGCCGACGGGGCGAACGCCTGGGGCGGGCTGACGCTCGACGCCGGCCGCGGCATCGCGTACGTGACGACCGGGTCGCCGAAGCCGAACTTCGTCGGGGTCAACCACCTCGGCGACAACCTGTTCGGCAACTGCGTCGTCGCGATCGACGCGACGACCGGGGTGCGGCTGTGGCACTTCCAGGAAGTGCGGCACGACATCTGGGACCTGGACGGGGCCGCCCCGCCGGTGCTGGTCACGGTCACGTTCGACGGGCGGAAGGTCGACGCGGTGGCGGCCGTCACGAAGATCGGGAACACGCTGCTGCTCGACCGGGTGACGGGCAAGCCGCTGTTCCCGTTCCGGCTGCGGCGGGCGCCGGCGTCGACGCTGCCCGGCGAGCGGACGGCCGCGTACCAGCCGGCCGTCGAGCTGCCGGAGCCGTTCGCGCGGCAGCAGTTCTCGCTCGACGACGTCACCAACATCTCCCCCGCCGCCCGGCAGTCGGTGCTGGACAAGCTGGAGCCGGCGGTGTTCGGGTGGTTCCGGCCGTTCGAGGAGGGCAAGCCGCTGGCGATGTACGGGTTCCACGGCGGGGCCGACTGGCCCGGGGCGTGCGCCGACCCGGCCGGCGTGCTGTACGTCGCGTCGAACGAGCTGCCGTGGCTGCCGGCCGTGTACCGCAACGAGCGGCCGCCGGTCGACGAGACGAAGCAAACGCCCACGGCCGGGCGGGCGGTGTACGCGACGAACTGCCTGCCGTGCCTCGGCCCGAGCCGCGAGGGCGTCGGGGTCGCCCCGTCGCTCCTGGGCGTGTCCCACCGGCTGAAAGATGCGGACGTGCTGGCGCTGCTGCACACCGGCAGGGGGAACATGCCGGCCGCACCGCAGCTGACGGACGCGAACAAGGCGGACCTGCTCGCCTACCTGTTCGACCGCGACCGCCCGGACGTCAAGCCGACCACCCGCCCCGAGCGGCCCGCCTATCGCGACGGCGGGTACCCGAAGCTGCTGGACGCCGAGGGCTACCCCGGCTGCAAGCCGCCGTGGGGGCTGCTGACCGCCCTCGACCTGAACACGGGCAAGATCAAGTGGCGGGTCCCGCTCGGCGAGCACCCGGAGCTGACCGCCCGCGGCGTCCCCAAGACCGGGACGGAGAACTTCGGCGGCCCGAGCGCCACGGCCGGCGGGGTCGTGTTCTGCTCCGGCACCCGGGACCTGAAGATCCGGGCGTTCGACGCCGCCACGGGGGCGGAGTTGTGGTCGCACCCCCTGCCGTTCGGCGGCACCGCCCCGCCGACCGTCTACGCGGCCGGCGGCAAGCAGTACGTCGTCGTCCCGGCCACGGGCGGCGGAAAGCTCCAACTGCCGCAGGGGGACGCGTACGTGGCGTTCGCGCTGCCGTAAGCTCCGGAGCGGGTGAAGGCGAGTGTCGAACGGACTCGTTCTCCCGTCGTTTTCGAACTCCGGGTGGTCCGCCAGCGCCAGCCCGCTCCCCCCACGCCGGGGCAACGCCCCGGATTCCACTTTCTGCCCCATGCAGCTTCGCCTCCGGAAAAGGACCCGGGGCGCTGCCCCGGCGTGAGAGGTGGCGGGCGAGCGCGGGCGGACCACCCGGAGTTCGGGGCGAATGCGGCCCGAGCACGGTCCCACTTGACCTCCACCCTCACCCCGGCCTCTCCCGGAGGGAGAGGGGGTAGCCTGGTCGGGCGTTCGGGGCGGCCTCGCCGTTGTCTGGCGCCATTATCCCGTCTTCCGACCGTTGACCCCGCCCCCGGCCGGCCTACCGTAACGCCGGCCCCTGATGACCCTGCCCGCCCCGGACCAGTTTCAGTACAACGTCGTCGCGTCGAAGGTCGCGCTGTCGGCCGGCATCGGGCTGCTCGTCGGGCTCGAGCGGGAGTGGGCCCGGAAGGAGATCGGGGTCCGGACGTTCGCGATCGCCGGGCTGCTCGGGATGCTCACGAGCCTGCTCGACCCGCTGTACGTGGCGGCCGCCCTGCTCGCCATCCTCGTGATGATCGGGTTCCTCAACGCCCACAGCCTGCTCCGCGACCGGTCGCTCGAACTGACCACGTCCGTCTGCCTCGTCGTCACGTTCTTCCTCGGGGCGCTCGTCGGGCAGAGCCACTACTTCACGGCCGCCACCAGCGCGATCGTCGTCGTGATGCTGCTGGCGTGGAAGCTGGAGCTGGAGCGGCTGGCCGGGGCGCTGCGGCCGGAGGAGATCCGCGGGGCCGTGCTGCTCGGGCTGCTGAGCGTGGTCGTGTACCCGCTGCTGCCGGACCACTTCGTCGACGCGTGGGGGCTGCTGAACCCGCAGCAGGCGTGGGTGACGGTCGTGG
>JAQGHJ010000369.1 GCA_028288905.1 Phycisphaerales bacterium
CCAGCCCGCCGGCTAACCAAGCCTTCCGGTCCTCGACGTAGTACACGGCCAGAAGGCAGAAGAACGCGTACACCGTGTCGGTGTTGCAGTGGTACCCGCTGACGAGGATTGCGCAGAGCGACCAGGCGTACCCGGCCGCGACGGCCGCGGCCGTCCGCTCGCCCGCCCGCCCTCGCCAGATCCGGTAAAGCAGCCAACAGGTGCCAGCGTCCGCCAGGACGGCCGGGAGCTTGAACAGCGTCGGGAACCATGCCGGGCGAAACGATTCGACGTCCCACACCCCGCTAGAGCTCGTGCACCGGTAGCAGAACACCGCCCAGTACACCGGCAGCGGCGGGTGGTTCAGGTTCCCCTCCCACTGCATCGTGTAGAACAGCCCCCACCGGTTCACGTAGTGCCCGAACACGACCCAGGTGTCGGCGTCGTTCGTCCCCCAGGTGGCGGCGGCGAGCCAGCCGCGAACGGCGAGGCCGAGCAACGCGAGGAAGGGCCACGCGAAGACGGCGGTACGGCCGGACGGGGTCGCGATGGCCTGCTGCAGGAGCGGGCGGGGCGGCGGCAGATCGGTGGGGACGGTCGTCGTCATGGCGGTGCCTTCGCGCCGCGGCCAACTCGCGGCGGATGCCTTCAGGGATGTCAGCCGACGGGTTGCCGATGCGGGGGTGGCGACGCAGGTGACATGGGCGTCGCTCTCACCGCCCGCCTGACCGCGGCGACCAGATACCCCGCCAGCACCGCCCACGCCGCCAACCCGAACAGGACCGGGGCGGGCCGGACGTACCCGAGGATCAGCGACCCGGGCGGGAACTGCCCGTCCCACGCCAGGTAGTACATCAGGAGCACGCACAGCCCGGCCATCGTGCTGTACGCGAGGCCGGCGGCCGGGCGGGCGGCCGCCAAAAGCGGGGCGACGACGGCCACGTACTGCGCCCCGAACCCCGGGGTGAACACCAGGAAGACGGCGTACGTCGCGGCCGCCAGTTCGTACCGGCTCGTCCGGCCCCGCAGGCGGGCCAAGACCGCCCACCCCGTTACCAGCCCCAGGATCACGTACCGCCCAACCGCCTTATACGCCAGCACGACCCGGTCGGCCGCCGGGTCGAGGGGCAGCTCGCGGTTCCACAGCAGCGGGAGCATCAGCCCCCACCGGTCCGGCTTCGGGTCGTAAGCTAGGGCGTTGCGGTAGAACGCCGGCCCGACCGCCGCCAGCAGCGGCAGGAACGGCACGACCCCGACCGCCAAGCCCGCCAGGAACCGGGCCGCGTCCCGCCGACTCCGCAGGCTCAGCAGCAGCGGCGGGACGAGCAGGACCGGGATCAGCTTTACATTCACGGCCGCCGCCAGCGCCAGCCCGGCGGCCAGCGGCCGCGGCGCGGCGGGCGATTGGCCGACACGCGCTCGACCGTAGCGCGGCGTCCCGTCGCCCTCCCGGCCACCGCCCTCCAGCAGGTACACCGCCAGCAGTGAGAGCATGGCGTAGACCGTGTCGGTGTTCCCGTGGTACCCGGCGACGAGCAGCGGGGCCAGGGCCCAGGCGTAGAGGGCGGCGTCTCGGAACCCTGCCGTCCGCCCGCCGCCGTCGGCGGTGCGATTCCCGGAACCGCAGCCGCCACGAGCCGATCCGATCCGCCATAGCAGCCAGACGGAGACGGCCTCGGCCGCCAGCCCGGGCAGCTTTAGCAGGAAGCAGAACGCGAGGACGCCGCCGCCGTCCGGCGTCGGGTCGGCAAGCCGGTACGACAGGGCGGCCCACAGCGCCGGGATCGGCGGGTGGTTCAACTCCGGGTTTTGCCGGTACGCCTCGAACAGCCCGAACTGCGAGATCTGGAGCCCGAAGATCTGGAACCCGAGCACGTCGTTGCTGCCCCAGGTGGTGGCCGCGACGGCGACGCGGGCGGCGAGGCCCAGGATGATCAGCGCGACCCACACTGCGGGTGGGGTGGCGGCAGGGCGGGCAGACGCGCCACGGGCGGCCGGGGCGGGCTTGACTGGAACGCTGGCGGGGGCGGGGTGGCCGGAGTTGGGTGGGTGTCGCTTGGCCATCAGGTTCCGCGCGGCGATCCGAACGCGGCGCGGGGTCGCGCCGCCTCGCGACCTGCCTCCTCTACTTCCTCTCTTCGGGGGAGGGCGGGGGTGAGGGTGAACGGTCGAACGGCCACGCGCTCGCGGGGCCCGCTCGCTCAATAGCTCTGGGCCTGCGCGACGCTCACCCTCACCAGCCGCGGCTGATGCCGCCACGACTTCTCCCGGTGGGAGAGGTGAATTGCCCCGCCGGACCGTCGGCCCCGGACGGCTCCTCAAACGCCGGCAGGAGGGGCAGTCCCACCCGCCCGCCCCCGTGGGCCGCGGAGTATACCGGCCGGCTCGAAAACCGCCCGCCGCCCCTCCCGGCGGCGACCCGCGAACCCGCTCTAAACAAAGCTCCGCGCCGGTCGATTCACGCCGGTATTTCCGCTATAATTCCCGTCTCGCCGGCCGCCCGAAATCGGGCGCGCCGGCGGCCCCTCACGACCGAACCTCCATGGCAGAAATCACCCCCCCGACGGACCCCGTTTCCGCCGCCGCCCCGCAGCCCGAGCGCATCGAGGATTTGCGGATCGAGCAGGAGCTGCAGGACAGCTACCTGACGTACGCGATGAGCACGATCATGGACCGGGCGTTGCCCGACGTCCGAGACGGGCTCAAGCCGTCGCAGCGGCGGATCCTGTTCGCGATGCACAACCTCGGGCTCGCCCCGAACCGCAAGCACCTGAAGTGCGCCAAGATCGCCGGCGACACGTCCGGGGACTTCCACCCGCACGGCGAGGCCGTCATCTACCCGACGCTCGTCCGGATGGCCCAGGACTGGGCGATGCGGCACACGCTCGTCGACGGGCAGGGGAACTTCGGCAGCACCGACGGCGACCCCCCGGCCGCCATGCGGTACACCGAGGCCCGGATGACCGGACCGACCATGGAACTGCTGGCCGACCTCGACTACGAGACCGTCGACTTCCAGCCGAACTACGACGAGCGGCCGGGCAAGGACGAGCCGGTCGTGCTTCCGGGCAAGTTCCCGAACCTGCTCGTGAACGGGTCGACCGGTATCGCCGTCGGCATGGCGTGCAACCTGCTCCCGCACAACCTGGGCGAGATCTGCGACGCGATCGTCGCGGTCGTCGACCGGCCGGACGTGTCGCTCGCCGAGCTGATGGAGATCGTGCCCGGGCCCGACTTCCCGACCGGCGGGACGATCTGCGGCCGGGACGGCATCGCCGACGGGTACCGGGCCGGGCGGGGCAAGATCTGCCTGCGGGCGAAGGTCGACGTCGAGGAACAGAAGGGCCAGCGGCCGATCGTCGTCATCAGCGAGATCCCGTACGGGATCATCCGCAAGACGATCATGGAGTCGATCGCGGCGGCCGTTAAGGACGGGATCATCAACGAGATCTCGGACGTCAACGACCACTCGGGCCGCATGCACAAGGTGCGGATCGTCGTTGACCTCAAGCGGGACGCGGACCCGCAGGTGGTGATCAACCAGCTGTACAAGCACACGCCGTGTCAGATCACGGTCAGCATGATCAACATCGCGCTGGTGAACCGCCAGCCGCGGACGATGGGGCTCAAGGAGCTGATCCAGCACTTCGTCGCCCACCGCAAAGAGGTCATCACCCGCCGGACCCGATACCTGCTCCGCAAGGCCCAGCAGGCCGCCCACATCCTCGAGGGCAAGATCTTCGCCGTGTGCGACATCGACGAGGTCGTGCGGCTGATCCGGTCGAGCAAGACGCGGGACGAGGCGATCCAGAAGCTCAAGGAGCGGGCGTTCCGCATCGCCCCGGACCACCCGTACGCCCCGCAGATCCCGCAGGCGCTGCTGGACCGGGCGTCGGCCGCCCGCGGCGGGGTGCTGCTGAGCGACGCCCAGGCGAAGGCAATCGGCGCGCTGCAGCTGATCCAGCTCGTCGGGCTGGAGATCGAGCGGCTGGCGAACGAGTACCGCGAACTTTCCTCCGAGATCGCCGGGTACCAGACCATCCTCGGGGACGAGCAAGAGGTGCTGGCGATCATCCGGGCCGACACGATGGCGCTGAAGGACAAGTACGGCGACGCCCGGCGGACCCGCATCGAGGGGGCCGCCGGGGACATGAACATGGAGGACCTGATCGCCCGGGAGGAGATGGTGGTCACCGTCTCGCACGCCGGGTACGTGAAGCGGCTGCCGGTGACGACGTACCGCAGCCAGAGCCGGGGCGGGCGGGGCATCAAGGGGACCGAGAGCCGGGAGGGGGACTTCGTCGAGCAGCTGTTCGTGGCGAACACGCACGACCACCTGCTGTTCTTCACGAACAAGGGCCGGGTGTACGAGCGGCGGGTGTTCGACGTGCCGCAGGGCAGCCGGACGGGCATGGGCCGGAGCCTGGCGCAGCTGCTGGAGTTCCAGCCGGGCGAGAAGGTGGCCAAGACGCTGGCGGTGAAAGACTTCGGCAAGGCCGAGCAGTTCCTGCTGTTCGCGACCGGCAAGGGGGTGGTGAAGAAGACCCCGCTGGCGGCGTACGGGAACATCCGGACGAACGGGATCATCGCCATCGGGCTGGAGGACGGGGACGAGCTGGTCGGGGTCGAGGTGACGAACGGCAACGACGACGTGCTGCTCGGGACCGAGAGCGGGCTGGCGATCCGGTTCGGGGAGCAGGACATGCGGCCGACCGGGCGGCAGTCGGCCGGCGTGACCGGGGCCCGGTTCAAGCGGGAGAACGACCAGGTGATCAGCCTGATCGTGATCCCGAACGGGCACAGCGACAGCCTGAAGCTGCTGACGGCGACGGCGAACGGGTACGGCAAGCGGACCCCGCTAGCCGACTACCCGGTGAAGGGCCGGGGCACCCGCGGCGTGATCAACATCGCGGCCGACGAGCGGAACGGGAACGTGGTGGCGATGAAGCTCGTCAATGACGAGGACGGGGTGATCTTCATCACCGAGAAGGGGATCCTGATGCGGACGCCGGTCCTCGAGATCCGGGAGACGGGCCGGGGCGCGCTGGGCGTGCGGCTGATCAAGATCGACACGGGCGACCGGCTCGTCGCGATGGCGAAGGTGGACGCCGAGGAGGCCAAGGCCGAAGAGGCGGCCGAGGGCCCGGGCGGGGCCGACGGCGAGGGGGCCGTGGCGGCCGGCGTGCTGGACGGGATGACCGCCGGCGTGGCGGGTACCGGCGTGGCCGGCGGGGCGACGCTCGCCCCGAGGACCGGGACGGCCGGCGGCGACGGGGTGGACGCCTCGGACCCCGCCGACGCCGGCGGGGCGAAGCCGGTCGTCACGCGGGCGGACGGCCAGTCGCTGCCGACGCAGCCGGGCGCGGACGGCAAGGTGGCCGACGGCCACGCCCCGGCCGTCCCGCCGGCGATGGGCCCGGACGGGGAGCCGGTCGACGACACGGAGGAGTGACGGCGAACGGTGGCGCGGCGCTTCGTCCCCACCTCTCCCGTCGGGAGAGGTCGTCGGGGCGAAGCCCCGGCGGGTGAAGGTGAATGTCGGGCGGACTCGATCATGGAGAGTTCCCCGAACTCAGGGTGACTCGATCGCGCCGCAACGCTCCCCCACGCCGGGGCGCCGCCCCGGATCCCCTCTCGAACGGAGAAGAACCCGCG
The DNA here is from genome assembly GCA_028288905.1 of Phycisphaerales bacterium. Classification (GTDB taxonomy): domain Bacteria; phylum Planctomycetota; class Phycisphaerae; order Tepidisphaerales; family Tepidisphaeraceae; genus Humisphaera. The sequence continues at coordinate 5,635 of JAQGHJ010000369.1, forward strand.
GCGGTGCCCCGGCGTGGGGGGAGCGTCGTCGCGCAAGCAGATCGCCTCGAACTTGGTACACCGCACCCCGAGCACAGATTCTGTCGACGTCCACCCTCACCCCCGCCCTCTCCCGGAGGGAGAGGGGGGAGCGGCGGCAGACCGCCGGGCGGCGCGGCAGGGTGCCCACGCCGTGCACGCTCCGTCTTCCCCTTCTTCCACCGCTACGGACCGCTGCCCCGCACTACAATTCGCGGACATGCGCGCCATCAATCCCGCCACCGAGGCGATCGTCGCCGAGTATCCGGACCACTCGCCCGAGCAGCTCGAATGGTCGGTCACCCGGGCGGGCGAGGCGTTCGATGGGTGGCGGCAAACGCCGCTAGCCCGCCGGGCGGAGCTGATGCGGGCGGCCGCCGTTGTGTTCCGCTCCCGCGCCGCCGACCTCGCCCGCCTGATGGGCGTCGAGATGGGCAAGCCGGTCGTCGCCGGCGAGGCGGAAATCGAAAAGTGCGCGGCGTGCTGCGACCACTTCGCCGACCGCGCGGCCGACTACCTGGCCCCCAATTTCATCGCGTCCGACGCCGCCCGTAGCTACGTCCGGCACGACCCGCTCGGGGCCGTGTTCGCGGTCATGCCGTGGAACTTCCCGTTCTGGCAGGTCGTCCGGTTCGCCGCCCCGGCCCTCATGGCCGGCAACGTCGGGTTGCTCAAGCACGCCGAGAACGTCCCCGGCTGCGCGCTCGCCTGCGAGCGAATCTTCGCCGACGCCGGCTTCCCGCCCGGCGTGTTCACCACGCTGCTCGTCGACAAGGCGTACGCCGAGGCGGTTATCCGCCACCCGGTCGTGCGGGCGGTGACGCTGACCGGCAGCGAGCGGGCCGGCCGGGCCGTCGCGGCCGTCGCCGGGTCGGTGCTGAAGAAGGCGGTGCTGGAGCTGGGCGGCAGCGACCCGTTCGTCGTGCTGGCCGACGCGGACGTGACGGCCGCGGCGCGGGCGGCGGCCGAGTCCCGGTGCCTCAACGCCGGCCAGAGCTGCATCGCGGCCAAGCGGTTCGTGGTCG
>JAQGHJ010000403.1 GCA_028288905.1 Phycisphaerales bacterium
GCCGCGGGGCACCTGATCGGGGCGGCCGCGTCGGAGTCGATGCGGCAGCGGATCGGCCAAGGGTTCAACTGGCTCGCCGTCGGGCGGGAAGAGGTCGGGTACCTCGCCCTCGTCGTGCTGATCGCGGTGATCGCGGGGCTGGTGCCGGCGTTGAAAGCGTACCGGACGCCGGTGGCGACGAATCTCGTCGCGTCGTGATGGCGGCGGGTGCGGATCGGACGCGCTGGGGTGGCGCTTTGCCGTGCGAACAAGGCTTCGCCGGGAGTGGTATGATCACGAGCGGGCGTCGCGCCCGTTGCCGACCGTGAATCACGACCGAAGAGGAAGGACGCGCACGATGATGTCGAACAAGTTCACGCGATTCGCGCTGGCCGCGGTGCTGGCCGGCTCGGTCGCTCCGGCGTTCGGGCAGGCCACGAAGCCGGCGACCAAACCCGCCGCCCCAACGGCGGCGGCCGTAGTGCCGGACGATTTGGTCGGGCCCCAGTTGGCGATCCGGGCGCAGCAGGCGTTCAGCCGGGGCGAGTACGCGACGGCGCTGCCGATGCTGCGGAAGATGGCCGCCGAGGCCGAGGGCCAGCCGGCCAAGCTGTCGTCGATCCAGGAGCGGATCCGGGTCAGCGAGAAGGCGCTGGCGTCGGCCAAGGCCGAGGCGGACAAGAAGGTCGCCCAGGGCGTGGATCCCAAGGCTGCCCCCGCCGCCGGCCGGCCCGACGCGACCCCAGAGGCCCGCAAGCCGCACGTGCCCCCGGCCGCCGGGGCGGTCTACGACACCGAGATCCAGGCGCTGGGCAACTTCGAGTACGACCAGGAGAAGGGCGGGAACATCCCGGCCGACGTGGCCAAGCTCAGCGGGTCAAAGGTCCGGCTCAAAGGGTACATGATCCCGATGGACCAGGCCGACAACATCACCCAGTTCGCCCTCGTCCCAAGCCTGTTCGCCTGCTGCTTCGGCCAGCCGCCCCAGATCCAGCACACGATCGTCGCCACCACCCCGAAGGGGAAGTCGGTCGGCTACACCGCCGACGAGATCCTCGTCGAGGGCACCCTGAAGGTGCAGGAGAAGAAGGACGACGGGTACATCGTCAGCGTGTTCGAGATGGACGTCGCGAGCGTGAAGCTCGCCCCGAAGGGGTGAGAGCCCCCTTCCTCCTGCCGGGCGTTGGCCTAACGTTTTCCTGTTCGAGGTTCCCATGACCACCGTCCCTTACGGCTCGCCGACGACGCCGCCCGCCTATCGCCGCGGGGTGAACGTCCGGCTCCTCGTGTTCCTCGTGGTCGTCTCGGCCCCGTTCCTGTGGATCATCGGGTCGGCCATCCACCACGCCGCCACCGGCGGGGTGACCGATCACGGCGGGCTCAAGGAGGTCGACCTCAAAGCCCTCGGCAACTTCCCGTTCGACGATTCCGAGGGCAAGGTCGAGGACGTTCCCAAGCGTTACCGGGAACTCGACGGGCAGAAGGTGATGCTCAAGGGGTTCATGTACTCGACCGAGAACGCCGGCAGCCGCGGCAACAAGTTCCAGTTCGTGTACGACGTACAGAAGTGTTGCTTCGGCGGCCCGCCACAGGTGCAGGAGCGGGTGTTCGGGTTCGCCAAGAACGGGATCGACCTGTTCGACCAGTACACGTTCGCCGAGGTGAGGGGCACGCTGCACGTCCGTCCCGTCAAGGACGCGGCGACGGGAAAGATCGTCAGCCTGTACGACATGGACGTCGAGTCGTCCAAGCCGTTGACCGACTAACGGTTGCGCTCGCGGCCGCTGCGGCTATGGCCTGCTCGTCGCTAGTTGAAGTCCCACGGAGGGGTTCCGAGGGCCGTTTTATTTCACCCCGACACCGCCGGCCCGGACGCCAGGGCGGCGCGTGTTTGTCCCCGGCCGCCGCCGTCGCTATCATTTGTGTCGCACGGTGAATGCCGCCGATCGCGGGCGACGAAGGACGCGCATGACCCAGACCCCCCTCCAGTCCCCGACCTCCCCTCTCCGTGACAAGGTGCAGGAAATCATCAACCTGATCCGCCCGTCGGTGCAGGCCGACGGCGGTGACGTCGAATTGGTCGACGTGGCGGCCGACGGGCTCGTCTCGATCCGCTTCCACGGGGCCTGCCTCGGCTGCCCCAGCAGCAACATGACCCTGCACCACGGCATCGAGAAGAACCTCCGCAAGCAGATCCCCGAGGTGACGAAGGTCGTACCGGTGGCCTGAGCGCGTCGCCCCAACAAGGCTTCCTCGTCCGTCCGCCGCCTGACCCGTCGTCCCCGCCTTTTCCGGATGGTCTCAACGGCCCCCGCGGGCCACGAGCGCGCCGATGCTCGTCTTCGCCCTCCCGTCGGCCGTCCTCCTCCTGTGCCTCGTTTTGGTTGCCGTCGCCTACCGCGGCCGGCCGGTGGACAACCACCCACTGTGCCGCCGGTGCGGGTTCGACTTAACCGGTAAGCCGGTCGACTCCTTCGTGTGTTCCGAGTGCGGGGCCGACTTGAACGCCCCGCGGGCCGTCCGTATCGGACACAGGCAACCACGGCGACGGTTGCTCGCGGCGGCGGCGGCCGTCGGGCTGCTGGCGGCAGGTTGGGTCGGCATCGCCGGGTACGGCCGAGCGTCGAAGGTCGATTGGAACCGGCACGCGCCGGCGTGGTGGCTCGTGCGGGAGGCGAAGGGGAAGGACGCCGCCACCCGTGATCTTGCCTTGGTCGAGTTGGCGCAGCGCATCAGTGTCAACGCCCTGTCCCGGCCGCGGGTGGACGAGCTGGCCGAACTCGGGCTGCTCCACCAAACCGACCGCTCGGCCACCTGGGTTCCGGGGTGGGGCGACATCGTCGAGGCCGCCCGAGCGGCCGGTACGTTGTCCGACGACGGGTGGAAGCAGTATCGGCTCCGGGCAGGCAACGTCACGCTGGAGGTTCGCCCGGTCGTCCGCCGTGGCGACCCGGTCCCGTTCTGGATCCACAACGGGCCGACCCGGCTCGCCGCCAAGCAGTTCTACCGGACGACCGAGTACGGCCGGACCCCTGATCCCTCGTACAGCAAGCCCGGCGACGGGCTGGCGATCGACGGGAAGCCGGTGCCGGAGTACCGCAACGCCGGCTCCGACAGCGGCATCTTGGCCGCTCAATACGGCGGCGGGGCGTCCGGCAGCAACATCACTTTGCCCGACCGGGTGCTTCGAGAACTCGGCGACGGCCCGCACGAGATGGTGCTGACGATCCGATCCACCGTCACCGACGGCCCGCCCGCGGGCAACGCGGCCGACGACCCGACGGCCGCGTCGGAAGTGATCGAGTTGCGGGCCACCTTCACCCTCGGCCCGGCCGACCGCCCGACCGTCACCCTGAACCCCGACCCCACCCTCCGCCCGGCCGTCGAGCGGGCGCTGACCGTCACCCAAGCCGACTGGAACACGGCCTCCGGCCGTCCGTCCGGCTACTTGAACGTGTCCGTCCAGTGCAGCGGGACCCCGATCGGGCTCGCGTACTCGGCTGCCGCCCGACCCGCCGGCGGACCGTCAGGCGGGCCGTCGTGGTCGCTCGGCACGCTCAACTTCAGCCCGAGCACGCCCGGCGTCTCCAGCAGCAGCGGCTACGGCCTGGGGGCGTCCGGCCGCGAACTGGCGGGCTTCGACGCCGACCGCATCGACGTCGTCCTCACCCCGAGCTTGCCGGCCGCCGTCCGGACGACCAACCTGACGCAGATCTGGGACGGCGAGGTCATCATCCGCAACGTGCCGGTGAAGCGGCGCGGGCCGGCGGCGGTTGGAAAGCCGGCCCTAAGCGGGTCCGGCTCGGCGTCTCGTCCAGCTTCCCGGCCGGCCACTGTCCCGACGCCGGCGGCCGGGGAGGGCGTGCCATGACGGATTCGCTCGGAGGCGTTGTGCTGCCGGCCGCCGTGGCCGCCTCGGCGGCTGTCGTTCTAGTATGGGCCCGTCGCGGACGGCGGGTAGACGACCACCCGCTTTGCCGGCGGTGCGGATTCGACTTGACCGGGACGCTGGGCCGGTCGGAACGATGTCCCGAGTGCGGCCAGGAGCTGGAAGGCCCGCGGGCCGTCCGGTACGGGCACCGGGAACCGCGACGGGCTGTCCTCGTGCCGTCCGTGGTGCTGCTTTCCGCCGCCGCCGCCTGGCTCGGGGTGTTAACCTACGTGACGGTCCGCGGGGTCGACCCAATCCGGCTCGCCCCGGCGTGGTGGTTAAGCACGCGGCTGAGCGGGCAGGTCGGCCCGAGCCGGGCCGCGGAGTTGGCCGAGGTCGCCCGTCGCGCCGGCTACGGCAGTCTGCCGGCCGACTCGGAGGCGGCCCTCGTGCGGCAGGCGCTGGATGTCCAGGCGGACGTGAACCTGCCGTGGGATCCGAACTGGGGGCGTTTGGTCGAGCGCGCCCGCTCCGGCGGGCGGGTGGCCGACGACCAGTGGGGGCGGTACGCCGCCGGGTCACTGGCCCTGTGGCTGGAGGCGCGGCCGAGGGTTCGGCTCGGCGATCGGCTCCCCCTGAGGGTGCGGGCCGGCCTAGCCCGGCGGGGAGACGTCGGCTTCGCGCTGGCGTTCGCACCGCCGTCCGAGGTGTCGTTGGGTCAGGTGTCGGCAACGATGTCCATTCGGGAATCGGCCGCGGGACACGAGTACTCCGGCAACAGCGACGCCGGCTGGGTTGACGCGCTGAACTACACCGGCGTAGACGCGGTCCCGATCGCGGCGGCCGTGTCGGCGGACGCGCGGCCAACTCTCGGCACGCGACCGGCGTCGATCGAACTGAGCTTGCACCCGAAGGTGTCGGGCGGCGGGCCGGCCACCCAGCCGGCGCACCGCCCGGTGAGCGGTGCGCTCCTGCGGTTGCAGACGTCGTTCGAACTGCTGGCGGCGGACCGGCCGACCGTGACCACCGGTCCGGATCGGGCCAACCCGTCACTGGTCGGGTGGTCGCCGGCCTTCGCCCCCGGCGGTTGTTACGGCGACGGCTACAGACCTCCGGAGGTCGTCGTCCGAATCGGCATCGACGTGGCCCGCATGCCGGTGGTGTTACGGGCGGTGGTCTCCGCCGGCGGCACCGTCCGCGGCCGCAGCGACGACATGGCCGTCTGGCGGGCCGGCGAGGGCGGCGAGCAGGGGATCATCGTGCGGTCGGCCACCCCGCTGCCGGGGCGCGTCGACGTCCGGCTCGAGTCGGCCCCGGACCTGGCCGCCCGCACGGTCGAGGTGGACCGCGTCTGGACCGGGTCGGTCGAGTTCCGAGACGTCCCGGTCACGTGGCGGTGACCCGCCGAACCCCGCCGCCGGACCAGTCCGCACCGGGCGTAGCGAGGCGGTGGAATGTAGACGCGGCCGGATCGGGTAAGCCGATCCGGCCGCGTCGATTCCTTCCCAGTCATTCCCGGCGGCGCGAACCCGCCGGCAGGCGGGACGCTCCTTCCCAGGCCCGGTTGCCACTTCGCCCGCCGCAGCCGCGGGACAGGCACTGCCCCCTTACGCTGACTTGGCCGCCGCCGCCCGCCGCCGCGCCACCCGCTTGCGGCCGAACGCGTCCGTCTCGGTCATCACTTTGCTCGCTCGCTTCGGGTCGAGGACCGCGGCGACGCCGACGTGACCGTTCGCGGCCGTCGCCCCGTCGGCCGAACCTGTGCCGTCGGCGGTCGTGGCCGGCGCGGTCGTCAGGACGTGCTCCAGCCGCTTGCGGGCGTGGGCGACGTACTCGGCGCTTTGGTCGATCCCGACGTACTTGCGGCCGAGCATCGCGGCGCTCACCACCGTCGTCCCGGACCCGTTGAACGGGTCGAGGACGACGTCGCCCGGGTTGCTGCTGGCCTTGATGATCCGGTCGAGGACGGCCATCGGCATCTGGCAGCCGTGCCACCCCTCCCGCTCCTTGAACGTGCCGCACACCCGGCTGATGTTCCAGGTGTCGTCGCCCGGGGCGAACATGCCCGCCTCGGCCGTCGCGGCCTGTGGGCGGGTGAACCAGACGTCGTCCGGCAGTTTGCCCTTGGGATTCGCGCGGGCGTCGTTGTAGGTCGTCTGGCGGGCGCTGGGCACCCGCACGTCGTCCGGGTTGAACGTGAAGTCCTTCGCGTCCTTCACGAAGTAAAGAATGTGCGTGTGGCTGCGGGCGAACTTATTCTTCGGCTGCTGCCCGAACGTGTAGTGCCAGATGATCCAGTTCCGCAGCGTGAACCCGACCTGCCGCCGGGCAATGACGGCCAGGTCGGCCGCAAACTCGTCTCCGATCGCTAAGTAGAACGACCCGTTCGGCTTCAGCGCCCGGTGGACGGCCGACATCCAGTCCTTCGAGAAGTCGAGGTACTCCTTGTCCGAACGGTGGTCGTCGTACCCGTGGTAGAGTTAGCCGATATTGAACGGCGGGTCGGCGAAGACCAGATCGACCCACCCCTCCGGCCCCTCGTTCAGCACTTGGATCGAGTCGCCCTGGATGATCTGGTTCGGGACGGGCATGCCGTCCGCATTGTAGAGCCGAGGGGCGATAACCCCAACCGTGGTGGCGGCATTCGACAAGCCGGCGGGGGTGACGGTTCGCTCGATCGGCTTCAACCCCTTGAGGAAGGCTTTCTTACGCTGGTTCATCCGGATGCTGCTCCTGCCCGAGGGGTTGATCGACCGGCCGGCCCGCGTCTGGCGGCGAGGGGCCTGGGTCCTATAATCGGCCCTTCCTGGCCCGCCGCATGAATGAGCCACCTTCAGACAACTTGCCCCCCGATCCCGCCGAAGTTCCGGCCGAGTCGGAGCTTCCGTCGGAACCGCCGGAACGGTTCGGCTACGCGGCGGCACCGGCCGACCCCGGCGTCCTGCGGCTGCTCGACGCCAACGCCAACCGCGCCCGCGAGGCGCTCCGCGTGTTGGAGGACTACGCGCGGTTCGTGCTCGACGACGGGAGGGTCAGCGGCGGGCTGAAGGACGTGCGGCACGGGCTGGCCGACGCGTTGCGGGACGTGCTGCCGGACGCGATCCTGCACCGCGACACACCGGGCGACGTCGGCGTGGCCCACAAGACTCCGGCCGAGCTCGTGCGGGCGGACTTGGGCGATGTAGTGATCGCGGCCGGCAAGCGGCTCGGCGAGGCGCTGCGGGCGGTCGAGGAGTACCTCAAGACCATCGCCCCGGCGGCGGCGGGGCGGGTCGAGCTGCTGCGGTACGCGACGTACGAGTTGGAACGCCGGCTCAACCTGTCGGCCCGGCCGGCGGCCGGTGCCCGCCGCTTTGCGTCCGTCCGCCTTAACGTCCTCGTCACCGAGTCGGTCTGCCGCCGCCCCTGGCTGGAGGCGGCCGAGGAAGCGATCCGCGGCGGGGCGACCTGCCTGCAACTGCGAGAGAAGGACCTGGAGAGCGGCGAATTGCTCCGGCGGGCCAAACACTTCGTAACCCTGTGTCGCGACACGGACACGCTGTCGATCATCAACGACCGCCCGGACATCGCGGTGCTGAGCGGTGCCGACGGCGTTCACGTCGGCCAAGGCGACCTGCCGGCGGCGGAAGCGCGGAAGATCGTCGGCGCCCGCCGCATCGTTGGGGTCAGCACGCACGACCTCGACCAAGCCAAGCAGGCCGTGCGGGACGGGGCGGACTACATCGGCGTCGGCCCGTTCTTTCGCAGCCCGACGAAACCGCGGGACTTCACCGCCGGCCCGGAGTACGCCGGGCAGG
>JAQGHJ010000405.1 GCA_028288905.1 Phycisphaerales bacterium
CGACCACCGCCAGCCGTTCTTGAGATCCTCCGCGGTCGACGGGTCGTTCGTCCGGACCCGCGCCGGCGGGTTGTCCGGGCGCGGGGGGACCGGCGGGCCGTCCAACTCCTCCTGGTCGAGGAACACCTGCCATCGGCCCGACCGCACGTCGGCGGCCCCCGGCACGGCGAACAGCGTGCGCTCCGCCGTTCGAAGGTACGCGTACGAGCCGACCTGGCCCGGGGTGTAGGCGGACGTCATCAGCAACAGGCCGGGCCCCGCCCAGGGCCACTGTCGGACGAGGAGGACCGACAGCCGCCCCCGCCCGGAGACGAGCTCGACCCGCCGCCCACCCACGTCCAGTTCGACGCAATCCTCGCAGACGTACCCCGCGTGCCACCACGCCCACCCGACCGCGCCCGCCGCCAGCAGGCTCAGGGCGGCGACGGCCGTCCCGCCGGCCCGGGCGGCCCGCCGAACTGTGCCCCATGGTTTCCGGCTCATCCGGGACAGTAGACCCGCCCGCCCGAGGACGGTCCAGCCGACGAGACGTCACGCCCCCGCCGGGCGGAGTCCCGGACGGCCACGGGGACCACCCTCCCCGCCGGCCCGCACGGGGCGGCCCCGAGGCGGCTCCGACGGACGCCGAACGACCGACGCCATGACGATCGACCCGCTCACCAACTACATCGCCGCCGGGACGCCGGTCGGCCCCGAGCTGTGGGCGGCCACGCTCCCGATCGCGTGGGTCAACACGGCCGGAAACGCCGGGTACGAGGCCCCCGTCACCGCCGGGCTGGCGTACCGGCTCGCCCTGACCTACCAGACGACGTCGGACAGCGGGTACTGGTTCCTGGTCCGCGAGCTCGACGAGGGCGGGGGGAACACCGGCACGTTCCTGCGGTTCGAGTCGTCCGCGGCCCCGGCCGGGACGACGCAGGCCCACGAGTTCGTCGCCGCCGCCGGGTCCACTCGCGTCCGGATCGACCTGTTCAATTTTGGCGGCCCGGCGTCCGTCACGATCACGGCCGCGAGCGTCCGCCAAATCGACGCCGCCGGGCCGTACATCCGGCTCGGGTCGTCGGACGACTTCGACGCCGGCACGGCCGGGGCCCTGTACGCCGACCTCCCGGTCGTCAAGCCGGACGGGTCGGTCGTCCGGGCCCGGGTGACGTTCAGCGAGGAGGCCGATTTAAAGCTGGCCCACCACACGACGGTCACGTTCCCGGACGCGGCGTACCAGTCGCCCGATTCGATCACCGTGCTGGGCGAAGAGGCCCCGTTCAACGGCGGGAACAACGACCACATCCTGGCGTTCGTCCGCCCGCCGAACACGGCCCCGGAGATCTGGGGCGGCAACTCGGTGGACGACCTACTCGGCAACGTCCACGGGCAAGAGGTTTTGCGGGCCGGGGCGGGCAACGCGACGGTGGAGTACGACCCGCTCGGGGACGGGACGTGGATACCGTACGCCCGGCTCCACTACCCCATCCGGTGCAAGCGGGTCCGGGTCCGGATCAACACCCGGCTGACCGACCCCGACGCCGTGGCCCGGATGGACTCGGACCACCTGTACACGCTGCACGCCGGCGGGGGCATCCGGTGCGACCGCACGGACACGGTGCTGGTCGACACGACGTTCCAGCCCTACTTCTGGTGGATGGCGAGCTTTGATTACCCGACGGCGTACGTCGGCCGCCGCGGGCACGGGGCGGTTCAGGACGGGGCGGACGTGACGTACGCCGGCGGCGGGGCGACGGACAGCAGCATCGGGTACGAGTCGAGCTGGATGGCGCTCAAGCGGGCGGACGGGCTGGTGTACGCCCTGGCGTACGACCGGGCCGCGACGCTCGCCCTGCCGGGCGTGGCCGGGCTCAAGAGCCGGGTGTGGTACGACCCGAGCAACGCCAACAGCAAGCTGTACACCGAGATCGAGTTCGGCAACAGCAACACGGTCCCCGCCGGTACGGCACTGCCGGCGACGCTGTGGGCGTTCCTCTACGCTCCGGCGAGCACGTCCAGCTTCCACGCCGAGATGGCCCGGCTGGGGGTCGCCGACACAGACCCCCCGACCGTCCCCGCCGGCCTCGCCCCCACCGGCCCGTTCGCCCGCTTCCGCGAGTTCGACCTCGGCTTCGGGGCCACGTTCTAAGGACACCCGCCATGCCCGTCATCGAAAACAGGGTCAGCATCGCCCGGCAGCCGCCGCGATCCGCCACCCGCATCACCCTCGCCTGGACCAGCGACGACGCGGGCAACGCCACGGTCGCCACCGCCGACGACGTGATCGGCGTCCTCACGCGGGTCGCGTTCGCGCCCGGGGCCGGCGGGACGCAGCCGACGGCCGCGTACGACGTAACGCTGACCGACACGGCGGGGGTGGACGTCCTGAACGGGAAGGGGGCCGACCTGAGCAACACCGTCCCCTCGCACGTCCACGCCGCGGTCCCGCTGCCGGACGGGACGACCTACGGGCCGTGCGACGTCTACGGCCGGCTGACGATCAAGGTGAGCGGGGCCGGCCCCGGCAAGACCGGCGTGTGCGTGCTGAACGTCGTGTCCCGGAGCTGACCCGCCGCCCGCCCGCCATGCCCAAGGCCGCCTCCAAGACAAAGCCGCCGGCCGACCCGGTAGTCGCGACCAGCGTCCGCGAGCTCGCCCCGCTCGTCGGCCGGTCCCACACGGCCGTCAACGGGTGGCTCCGGGACCCCCGGTGGACGTTCGGCAAGGGGCCGTGGCGGGCGTCGGACGTCGTCCGGGTCCGCCAGTGGGCCGCCGCCGAGCTCGTCGAGCGGCCGGCCGTCGCCGACGTCCTCCCGCCCGGCGACGTCGAGGTCGTCGGCGACGCCGCCGGCGGCGGGGGGGACGGCGGGCTCGCCGGCCTGTCGGTCACGAAGAAGGCCGACCTCCTCCTCAAGGTCACGAAGCGGCAGGTCCTGGCGTTCGGCCTCAGCGTCCAGCAGGGCAAGTACCACCGGGTCGACGAGTGCGAGCGCAAGCGGCTCGCCGCGGTCCACGACGCCCGCCAGCGGTTCCTCGACATGGCCCGCGGCCTCCCGTTCACCCCCGAGCAGAAGGCCGTGGTCGAGGCGGCGATCGAGCGGGTGCTGACCGGGCTCGCCACCGGCATGGGCGTCACGGGGTCCCCGACGCCGCCCGCCCATGCCGCCGCCACCGCCGGGAGTTGAGGCCGCCGCCCCCGCGGGCACCCACGACGTCACCGCCGTCTGGTCGGACGCCGAGCGGGCGGCGTGGAGCCCGCCGGAGCGGCTCACCCCGGCCGAGTGGGCCGAG
>JAQGHJ010000503.1 GCA_028288905.1 Phycisphaerales bacterium
CGCCCTGGAAGCCGGTGACCTCCTTGAACCGCTGCATCGTCGTCTTGATCTCTTCCTTCGCCGCGTTCTGCGAGTCGCGGGCCTTCTTGACGTCGCTGACGAGCAGGTCCCGCTTCTCGTACCCGAACTTCTCCCAGAACGCGTTGGTCACGCCGTGCGTGCTGCACCCGCCGGACGCCAGGGCGACGAGAAACAGAGCGCACAGGGCGCGGGCGGATCGGTTCGGCATGGCGGGTTCCCTCACCTAAGGTCGGACGGGCATGGCGGGCACGGGCGGCACGGCCGCGACCGGTACGCCCGGATTGTAGGCGGGGCGCGAAGCGTGCCCAAGCGAGGGGGAGACACAGGCAATTCGGCAGGCGTGGCGGGGAGGTCGCGGCGAATCAGATGGGGCTCCGGACGCCGCCGGCGCGGGACGGATCGCCCCGGTGCCCCGCCGCCCTTACAGCACGATCTTCCGGCAGTGGAACGCCTCGGCGAACCGGCTCGGGGCGTTGCACTCGACGCCGCGGATCCGCAGCATCGCCCGGAACGTGTCGTCCGTGAACCACTGGCGGGACCGCTGGGTCGCGAACGCGCCCATCAGCAGCTCCACCTTCTTGTCGCACACGTCGGCCCCCAGCGGGACGTAGCAGTTCGGGCGGCCGAGGTCGCCGTCGTACTTCAGGATCTCGTACTCGAGCACCGTGTGGTTCCGCCACGTGTTGTAGGCCAGGTCGGAGACGACGCGGTGGTCCTGGTGGCGGTCGTCGCGGAACTGGGTGAGGATCAGGTCCGGGTCGAACGACCGCTTGAGGGCCTCGAACTCGTCCTTCACCTTCTCCCCCTGCCACGGCAGGTACCCGTCGCGGAACGCGTGGACGTCGACCCGTTTCGTCCGGCACCCGTCGAGGAACCGGTCGGCCGACGCGGCCGCCTCGGCCCGGCGGCGGTCGTCCGCCCCGCAGAACACGACCCACCGCACCTCCAACCCCGGGTGCTCGGCCAGCAGCCGCAGGATCGTTCCGCCGGCTCCGATCTCGATGTCGTCACTGTGGGCCCCCAGGCAGAGCAGCCGGCGGACGCGGGTGGGGTCGAAGAAGGAGAGCATGGAGAATTGCGGATTGCGAATTTCCGATTTCGGATTGAAAGGGCGGGGAGGCGGCCCACCCATGGCCCGACTCACACCACCCTCATGCCGTCACCACGACCCGGCCCTGGCTCAGCGCGGCGGCAGCCTCGGCCCGGGCGGCGGCGGCCTTGGGGCCCTTCCGCTTCCACACCTCCCACGGGGCCTTGCCCTTGAGCCAAACGTCCTCCAGCACCTGCTTCTCCTTGAACGTGTCCATGCACGCCCAGAACCCCGGATACTGGTACGTGGTCAGCAGCCGCTCCTTGATCAGCCGGTCGAACGGGTCGAGCACGAGCTCCTCCCCGTCCCGGATGTAGTCGAAGATCTGCTGCTTCAGGACGAAGAACCCGCCGTTCAGCCAGATGCCGGCGTCCTTCACCGGCAGGATCCGGTTCACCGCCCCGCCGGCCCCGCTCTGGACGATGTGGAAGCTGTGGCTCGGCAGGTTGCTCAGGAAGCTGGCCACCGCCCCCTGCTTGTGCAGGTGGTCGATCATGTCCGGGAGCGGGGCGTCGGTCAGGTTGTCGCTGTAGTTGGCCAGGAACGTGTCTTCGCCCTTGAGGTGCTCGCGGACGGCCATCAGCCGCTGCCCGATGTTCGACTCGATCCCGGTGTCGACGAACGTGATGTTCCACGAGTCGATGTCGGTCGCGAGCATCTCCGGGGCCCGGGCCCCGCCGCGGAGCACGAAGTCGTTGCTGACCGACTCCTCGTACTCGAGGAAGTACTTCTTGATGTAGTCGGCCTTGTGCCCGAGGCACAGGATGAAGTCCTTGTGCCCGTAGTGGGCGTAGTACTTCATCAGGTGCCACATGACCGGGCGGTACCCGATCGGGACCATCGGCTTGGGGATGGTCTCGGAGAAGTCCCGGAGCCGGAGCCCCTGCCCGCCGCAGAAGAGGACGACCTTCATGGTGTGTCTCGGTGATCCGTCGCGAACGCGGCGTCGTCGTCGACGGCCGTTGCTTGCAGTCCCGGCGACGCGCACGCGGGTGCGGCCGCTCCGTCTCCTGTTTCGCCACTTCTAGGGCGGGACCTTAGAACTCGGTCGGATTGGGCGGGCGGAAGAACACGCGACCGCAAAGGCGCGAAGAGCGCGAAGGAAGACGCGAACCGCCGCCCGTCTTGCCCCCGTGTCCGCCCTCACGCCCCCAGCCCGATCCCCGCGTACCCCGGCACCGCCGCCTTGTCGATCAGCCGGCGGCCGTCGACGAATGCAGCCCGTGGGTTCGTCGCCGCCAGCACGGCCGGCAGGGCCTTAAACTCCGGCCAGCGGGTGACGAGCAGCACGCCGTCCGCCCCGGCCACGGCGGCCGCCAGGTCGGGGGCGTACGCGACCCGGTCGCCGAGCGTCTTCCGCGCCTCGGGCATGGCGATCGGGTCGAACGCGGTCACGGCCGCCCCGCCGGCCAGCAGCGCCTCGACGACTGGGATCGACGGGCTCTCCCGCATGTCGTCCGTCCCCGGCTTGAACGCCAGCCCGAGGACAGCCACCCGCTTGCCGCCCAGCGGGCGGTCGCCGCCGAGCTTTGCCGCCAGCAGGGCGACCAGTTTGGCGGGCTGCCCCTTGTTGATGTCGATGACCGCGGTCAGCAGCGGCATCGACACGCCGCGGGCGTCGGCGTGGGCGATTAGTGCTTTCACGTCCTTCGGGAAGCAGCTGCCGCCGAACCCGCAGCCGGGCGACAGGAAGTTGGCGATGCCGGCCCGAACGCGGCCGCCGGCGGCGGCCGCCGGAATGGCCGGCGTTAGCTCCTTCATTGCGTGCACGCCGGCCATCACGTCCAGCGCGTCGATCCCACCAAGGGCGGCGCAGAGGTTCCCGAGCTCGTTCGCGAACGAGATGTTCGCCGCCTGGTACGCGTTCGAGGCGTACTTGATCATCTCGGCCGTCTTGTTGTTCGTCCGCAGCCGAGGCACCTCGGGCCCGAACGTCGCGTATACGGCCGCCAGCACGTCCTGGGCCCGCGCGTCGGACCCGCCGAGCACGATCCGGTCCGGCCGCATGAAGTCCTCGACCGCCACGCCCTCGGATAAGAACTCCGGGTTCATCCCGACCCCGAAGTCGATGCCCGCCTTTTTCCCGGAGTGCTGCTCGAGCAGTGGCCGGACCACATCGTCCGTCGTGCCCGGCACCACCGTGCTCTTGACTACGACGAGGTGATAGCCGTCCTTGCGGGCGAGGACCGCCCCGACGTCGGCCGCCACCTGCTTCACGTACCGCAGGTCGATCACCCGCCCGTCGAACGGGGTGCCGGTGGCGACGAACGTCACGTCGGAGCCGAGCACGGCCGCGGTCAGGTCCGTCGTCGCCGTCAGGTTCGTGCCGGCGTGCTTCGCCAGCAGTTCCGGCAGCCCGTCCTCGTGGATCGGCGGCCGGCCGGCGTTGATCGCCTCGACCTTCGCCCCGTCCACGTCCACGCACACGACCCGGTGGCCCTTCTCGGCCAGGCAGACGCCAGTGACGAGCCCGACGTACCCGGTGCCGACGATCGAGATGTTCATGGGAGGAAAGTCTGAAGTGTGAAGGCTGAAGTCTGAAAGGTGTGGGAGGCCGGAGTCCGCTTTTCAGACCTCAGCCTTCACACTTCAGACCTTTCTTACTTCTCCTCGGCCGTCCGGTTCTCGGCGTACCAGACCAGCGTCCGCCGCAGGCCCTCGTCCAGGCTTACCTTCGGGTCGTACCCGAGGTGCGTCCGGGCCTTCTCGATGACCGGGCAGCGGCGGTTCGGGTTGTCGACGAGGTAGTCTGCGTCCTTGCTCGCCTGGGTGACGACCTTGCCCTGGTAGCCGAACAGGTCGCGGCCTAGGGCGGCGACCTTGCCCGCCAGGTCCTTCATGCTGATCTCGGGCGTCTCGGTGCCGACGTTGTACCCCTCGCCGCCGTGGCCCTTCACGAGCACCTTGATGTAGCCGGTGACGCTGTCGGCCGCGTAGCAGAACGTGCGGGTGGCCGACCCGTTGCTCAGCATGACGATGTCCCGCCCGGCGAACACGTCGCGGGCGAAGTCCGGGATCACCCGGCCGTCCGTGATCTTCAGCCCGGGGCCGAAGTTGTTGAACGGGCGGGCGCACCGGGTCGGCAGGTCGTGCTGGCGGAAGAAGTTCGCGCACAGCGTCTCGCCGTACCGCTTGGCCTCGTCGTAGCACGCCCGCGGGCCGGTGCACGACACCTGCCCACGGTAGTCCTCGCGGGTCGGGATGTTGGCCGGGTCGGGGTCGCCGTAGATCTCGCTGCTGCTGAAGAACAGGAACCCCAGCGCCGGCTCGCCGCGGCGCTTGCGGGCGAGGAACGCGTCGAGCAGGTTCCGCAGCCCGTTCACGTTCGCGTCCATCGTGCCGATCGGGTCGCGGCGGTAGTAGATCGGGGACGCGATCGACGCCGCGTGGACGACGAACGCGAACCCGCCGGCGGCCGGCGGGAGCGGGTCCCGCATGTCGTGCTTGACGAGCGCCACCGCCCCGCGGCCGGCCAGGTCGGTCAGCCACGCCGGCGTGCCGCGGGAGAAGTTGTCGTACACGGTGACGCGGATCGGCGGCCGCCCGTCGTGCTTGCGGTTCCACCGGTCCATGGACTGGACGAGGTAGTACCCGAGGAACCCGGCCCCGCCGGTCACGAGCACCTGGTGCCCACTCATGGCCGCCAGCTCGTCGGCGGCGTTCGCGCAGATCGCGTCCAAGTCCTGGGCGACAACTTCGGCGGCGGTGGTGGGTCGGTCGGTCATAGCGAAATCTCGGTCGACGGCGGGGAACACCACGGAGGCACGGAGACACGGAGGCCAACTCGACGCGCCCGCAGATTTTCAATACTCGCTTAGTAAAGCATTGATTGTAGAAGCCGCCGGCGGAGGCGATGGGCCGGGCAGGTCGAGTTGACCTCCGTGTCTCCGTGCCTCCGTGGTGAGCTTCGTCAGTCCAGCACGACCGGCTCCGGCAGCGGGACGACGAACTTGCAGCCCCACTCGCGGACGTGGGCCATCTGCTTCATCACCTCGTCCTTGAAGTTCCAGGCGAGCAGGAACAGGTAGTCCGGCTTCGTCTGGCTGATCTTGTCCGGGTGGAAGATCGGGATGCGGGTGCCCGGCAAAAACGCGCCCTGCTTGTGCGGGCTGCGGTCGACCGTGTAGTCGATGAAGTCGGTCCGGACGCCGCAGTAGTTCAGCAGCGTGTTCCCCTTGCCCGGGGCGCCGTACGCGGCCACCGACTTGCCGGCCCGCTTGGCCTCGACGAAGAAGTCGAGCAGCTTCCGCTTCGTCTCCTTCACCCGCTCGTCGAACCCGCGGTAGTACGCCAGGTCGAAGTGCCCGGCCGCCTGCTCCCGCGCCTTCCACGCCGCCACCCGGGGCGACACCGGCCGGCTGTAGTCGGCCGCGTGGCGGGCGTACGCCCGCAGGCTGCCGCCGTGCGTGCCGATCTCCTCGACGTCCCACACGGTCAGCCCGTGGGCGGCGAAGATCGCCTCGACCGTCGTCAGCGACAGGTACGAGAAGTGCTCGTGGTAGATCGTGTCGAAGTAGTTGTTCGCGATCAGGTGCAGCAGCGGCGGGAACTCGACCGTCACCACACCGCCGGCCGGGTTCAGCAGCGCGGCGAACCCGGCGACGAAGTCGTTGATGTCCGGCACGTGGGCGAGCACGTTGTTCGCCGCCATCAGGTCGGCCGGGCCGTGCGACGCCAGCACCTCGGCGGCGGTCTTGCGGCCGAAGAACTTGTTCAGCGTCGGCACGCCCTTGGCCACCGCGGCGGCGGCCGTGTTGGCCGTCGGCTCGATCCCCAGGACCGTGATGCCGAGCGGCAGGAAGTGCTGCAGCAGGTACCCGTCGTTGCTCGCGACCTCGACCACCCGGCTGCCGGGCTTCAGCCCGAGCCGGGGGACGATCTGCTCGACGTACCGCTTGCCGTGCTCGAGCATCGCGTACCCGGAGAAGTACGCGTACTCCCCGTCGAAGATCTCCTCCCGGGCGACGTACGGCGGGAGCTGGACCAGGAAGCACCGGCCGCACACGTACGCGTGCAGCGGGTAGAACGGCTCGGCCTCGTTGAACCGGGCGGGTGTCACGTGCCGCTGGCACAGCGGGCTCGTGCCGAGGTCGACGAACGTGTGGGCCAGCCCGGCCCCGCAGAACCGGCAGGCCGGGGCGGCGCTGGCGGTGGTGGGAACCAGCGCGGGGGTGGCTTGGGGGGTGGCGGTCATCGTTGTCGTCGTCCCTTCGTGTCGGTTCGTCGGTCGCCCGGGGGCGGGCAAGCGGGGTGACTTCGCGGGCGTCACCCGCCGGCCCAGGCGAACCCGAGCCACGTCGCGGCCGCGGCGGCCATGGCGGACGGC
>JAQGHJ010000526.1 GCA_028288905.1 Phycisphaerales bacterium
CCGCTCGTCGTGCTGGCCGGCAAGGACTACGGGATGGGTTCTAGCCGCGACTGGGCGGCGAAGGGGACGATGTTGCTCGGCGTGAAGGCGGTGATCGCCGAGAGCTTCGAGCGCATCCACCGCAGCAACCTCGTCGGCATGGGCGTGCTGCCGCTGCAGTACCCCAAGGGCACCGACCGGACGACGCTCGGGCTGACCGGCGAGGAGACGTTCGACGTCGCCGTCGGCGACGACGTGAAGCCGGGACAGGAGCTGACCGTGACGGCCCGCCGGCCGGACGGGACGACCTTCGACTTCAAGGTCGCCTGCCGGATCGATACGCCGGTCGAGGTGGACTACTACCGCAACGGCGGCATCCTCCAGACCGTGCTGCTGCGGATCTTGAAAAACGGGTGAGGGTGAGGCGGCGGCAGGAACCGTAGGACCGGCGGTGCCGGCCGTGGGGCCGTGGGCGCCGGCTTCGACCCGACCCGCACGGCCCGCACATCCGGAATTACGTACGCACCGAGGGGCGAAGGTCGTGAAGCCTGATCAGGACAGGATCGACTTTCGAATCCGCTCCAGTTCCTTCGACTCTGCCTCGTCGCGGGCGCTCCCAGCCGCGGCCGGGGCGGCGGCCACGGCGCAGTTCAGCACGCACGTGAACTCCGCCCCGATCACGAACATCGACGCGTGCTGCTGGCGGCAGTAGGCCACCGTGCATAACAGCGCCGCCGGGGTCTGCTTCCCCCGAGGCAGTTGCAGCACGAACTGCGACCCGGCCTCTAGGGGCTCGCCGTGCATCAGCCCGACGCCGCGCGACGAGATGTCGCGCACCGTCGTCATCACCTGTTTGCCGCCGCCGAGCATGATCTGCACCCGGGCGCGGTACACCACCCTCGGCGCACGACGCTTCTCGTGGTGCGGAACCGAGGGGCGTTCGACCGACCCCACGACGGACGCGAACTGTTCGGCTGATAAACTCATACGGCTGCCTGCCCTCGTCCCCATATATCGGGCGGGCCGCATGTTGAGTTGACCACGGTGCGGCGGCGACGGGTGCCGCCGGTGGCGGGCGGCGGGTGGAACGCCCAATAACCGTTCCGACCCGGCCCGCCGGATCACAGGCGGGCGATGACGGCGTCGGCGAAGGCTTTCGTGCCGGCCGTGCCCCCGAGATCGCGGGTGACGACCTGTCCGTCCGTCAGGACGCCCTCGTAAGCGTTTCGGACCCGGTCGGCGACCGCGTCCTCGTGGAGGTGGTACAGCATCATCACGCCGCTCATCAGGACGGCCAACGGGTTGGCGGCGTCCTTGCCCGCGATATCGGGCGCCGACCCGTGTACCGCTTCGAACACGGCCGAGTCCTCGCCGATGTTGCTTCCGGGCACCACCCCGAGCCCGCCGACGAGGCCCGCACAGAGGTCGCTGATCAGGTCGCCGTACAGGTTCTCCATCAGCAGCACGTCGAACCGCGTCGGGTCCTGCACCAGCTTCATGCAGCCGGCGTCGATGATCATTTCCTCGTATTCGATGTTCGGGTACTCGTCCTCGTGGACCCGCCGGGCGGCGTTCAGGAACATGCCGTCGGTCAACTTCATGATGTTCGCCTTGTGGAACACCGTGATCTTCTTGCGATGCCGGCGGGTGGCGTACCGGAACGCGTACCGGGCGATCCGGTCGCACGCCACCGCCGTCGCGACTTTGAGCGACGTGACGACGCCCGGCGTCACCTCGTTCTCGATGCCGCTGTAGAGCCCTTCGGTGTTTTCGCGGACGACGACGATGTCCACGCCGTCGAATCGGGTCTTTACCCCGGGGACGTTCCGTACCGGGCGAACGGCGGCGTACAGGTTCAACTTCTTCCGGAGTTGCACGTTCACCGACTGGAACCCCTTGCCGACGGGTGTGGTGACCGGACCCTTCAGGGCGACCTTGTGGGCCTGAATCGCCGCCAGCGTCCGCTGGGGCAGCACGTCGTCGTACCCCTCGGCGACGGCGGACGCCCCGGCCGGCAATTCGACCCAGTCCGCCTGCAGCCCGGCCGCCTCCATCACCCGCCGGGCCGCCGCCGTCACCTCGGGGCCGATGCCGTCGCCCGGGACCAGTACGATCGTGTGTTTAGCCATCAGGCCGGATGATATGCAGGGCATTTGCCGGCCGGCGGCTTCCGTCAGGTCGGCTGGGCGTTCAACCCATCGCGCGCCGGAGAAGCCGTCGCGGATCGGGCGGGCTCGACAGGACGTGCCGACGTGGCGGCGGCGGCGTCTGTCAGCGGTCGCCGACGACGCCCGCGCCACCAAACGAGGGCGACCAACAGCACGACTGCCGACCACCGCCCCGCGTCGGCCAGCATTAGGTACGGGGACAGCAGCACCAGGTACGGCTTGCTAAACACCTGGCCCCAGATGCCGCCGACGAAGTCGCTCACCTGCTTCGTCCGCCACAGTTCCGGGTCGTCCTGCCGCACCCGGGCGTCGAGCCGGTCGAACACCGCGTACTGCTGGTCGGCCGTCATGGCGGCCGGGTCCGCCGGGGCACCGAGGTCTGCCGCCACGGCGGCGATGTGAGGGCGGAGGGCGTCATCGATGTGCCGGACCCGGACGGTAAACGGCTTGTCCGGCCGGGCGTCGGCCACGGCCGACCGCACGCTTTGGGCCGCCCCGGCGTCGGACACGACGGGAAAGTCCCACTTCATCCCCGCCAGCCACGCCGACGCGTCGGCCGCCGTCGGCCCGCCGGCCGACTTGCCGAACTTCCCCTCGAACTCCCCGAGGTACCCGCCCGTGCCGTCCTCCGACAGCAGGTCGATCTCGGTACACAGGTGCAGGTACGCGCTGAGCGGCCCCTTGCTGAAGTTCGCGTAGTGGACCCGCGACGTCGGGTTGATCGCGAACTCCTTCTTCACGAAGGACTGCGATCGGATCCACACGATCCAGTCGGCCGCCAGGATGCGGTAGGGGTGGGTCCGCAACGCGTCGCTGCTGCGGGTGACGTACTGCGTCGTGACCTGCCGGAACTCCGAGTTCCGCTGCCAGTTGTCGACCGAGTCGACGAACGCCTGGAGCCTCCCCAGGTCGGCCGAGCTTGTCCCGAAGCCCAGCAGGAGGGCGAGGAAGAGGAGCAGGGCGAAAGCGAGACGGGCCGCCCATTGGGCGGCCCGGACGAGGACGGGGTCCTTTCGGGACGTCGGTCGCAGACCTACCATTGACATAGTATTACCCGTCACGCCTGAGCCCGCCAACGCGGCACCGCATCCGGAACAGCGGACATGGCCGGCCCGACAGTGGAGGCCGCGTGCGACGGAACCGACCGCACGTGGCCGCCCGCCTCAACCGATGGCCGGCAGCGCGAACCCGTCGCGCCGCAGCCGCGTGAGCCACTCGTTCTGCTTGGCGTCGGCGAACGTCCACGACTTCGGGTCCCACTGCATCTTCTGGCGGTGCTGGTACGCGAGGTTCACCAGGTGGCAGACCGTCACGCTGCCCGCGCCGACGACCACGTTCGCCACCGGCGTGCCGCGGGTGCGGATGCACTCCAGCCACTCGGGCCGGTGCATGTTCGGCTTGCCCTGCCCGAAGTTCTGTACCCGGGCGTCGCCGGCGGACAGCGGGGCGGCCAAGATCTCCCCCGGCTCGCTCACCTTCATCTCCCGGCTGACGAACACTTTGCCCTTGTCGCCGACGAACAGGATGCCGTTGCCGGGCTGCTGCATCTTGCCCGGGTTCTTCTTGTCCGGAACCTCGAACGGGATCTTCTGCACGTGCGTGACCACTATCTCGTCCCCGGCCGGGGACCCGCGGTAGACGAACTTCGCGCCGTAATCGGCCTTGGCGTCCTCCGGCGGGTGGACCTCCACCGGCCCGGACCCGTCCATCGACAGCGCCCACTGGGTGATGTCGAAGTGGTGCGCCCCCCAGTCGGTCACGTACCCGCCGGAGTACTCGCGGAACTCGCGCCAGCCCGGGTTGAACGGGTAGCCGCTGGGGTTCTCGCCGGCGTGCCCGAGTCGCTTGGCGTACTCCCGCTTCGGGGCTTGGCCGAGCCAGCGGTCCCAATCGATCTCGCTCGTCGGCGTCTCGCCCGGCAGGTCACACGGGACCGGGTGGCTGCCGCCGAGCGCGACGTACACTTCCTTGATCTTCCCGAGCTTGCCGTTGCGGACGTAGTCTACGACCTCCCGGAACGGCCCGTCCGACCGCTGCTGGCTGCCGGTCTGCATCACGACGCCGTGCTTTTGCACCGCCTCGACGCACGCCTTGGCCTCGGCGATCGTCAGCGTCAGCGGCTTCTCGCAGTAGATGTCCTTCTTCGCCTTGGCCGCGTCGATCAGGATCGCGGTGTGCCAGTGGTCCGGGGTGCCGATGACGACCGCGTCCACGTCCGGGCGGGCCAGCAGCTCGTGGTGGTCGACGTAGCCGGTGACGGGCTTCACGTCCGCCCGCTTCAGGTCGCGGTACTTGTCGTCCACCTGCTTGACGAACAGCTCCCGCCGGCCCTTGTCGACGTCGCAGATCGCGACGATCTCGCAGTCGGTCCGGCCGGTGAAGAACCCGACGTGCCCGCTGCTCTGCTTGCCGACCCCGATGAACCCGAGCCGCAGCCGCTTTGCGGGGGCGGTGGCCGGCGTCTTGGCGACGTCCTGTCCGAAGGCGGATGGCGCGAAGCCCGTCGCCGGCAGGACGAGGGCCGCGCCCGCCACGGCCGCGGCCCCGCGGATGGCGTCGCGACGGTTCATGCCGGCGGCGCCGGTGTTGCCGGCGGTGCCGGACGTGCGGACGGAGCGGGGACCGGTACCGGTCTGGTTCGTCGACATGGCGTTCCTCCTCGGGGGGCGTGGGGCCGGAAAACGACGCCTGCGCTGCCGCCGGCGGCGGCGGGCAGCGCGGTCGTTCCGGTCGTACCGGAGTGTACCGCCGCCCGGCACCGCCCGTTGCCAACGACCTGATCCGGGCCGAGGCAACCGCATGCGTCCGCCCCCGAACGCCATTAGAATGCCGCGACCCGGCGGGGGCTCGCTGACGGCCCGCCGCGGCTAGGCGTGCACCGGCCCCGCGTCCCCCGACCATCACCATGACGTTGCAAGTCGAAGCACCCGCCGCCCGCCCCGACCCCGCCGCCCGGCCGTTCGACCTCGACGCGCTCGAGGCGGCCCTGCGGGCGGCCGAGCCGAACGTCGTGCTGGTGCCGCCGTGGCTGTTGCGGGCCGTGATCGCCCGGGCGCTGAAGATCCTGCCGGGCGGCATCCGAGTGCCGGACGAGCAGCTGTTCGTCGTGGGGCGGGACCGGTTCATCCGGTTCGTCGAGGACCAGGAGCTGCCGACGCCGGCCGACCTGCCGCCGGGGCTCACGCTATACCTCTTGGAACGGCCGGACGGGGAC
The DNA here is from genome assembly GCA_028288905.1 of Phycisphaerales bacterium. Classification (GTDB taxonomy): domain Bacteria; phylum Planctomycetota; class Phycisphaerae; order Tepidisphaerales; family Tepidisphaeraceae; genus Humisphaera. Next base: position 5,362 of record JAQGHJ010000526.1, read on the forward strand.
GACCTGCGGGACGGGGTCGCGGGCGCGGTTTTGCTGCGGTACTGGCGGCTCCTGGTGAGGGCGAAGGCAGAGGCGAACGCCCGGGCGGCGATCGCGGCCGAGGCGGGGCTGGAGGGCGGGGCGGGCGGGCCGATCTTGGCGGGGCGAGAGTCCGCCCGGCTCTGGACGGCAGTCCGCCGTCGGCTCGACGGGATCGGGTCGGACGCGATCAACGAGGCCCGCCACGTCCTCCGCCGTGAGGGGCGGGTGCTCGACGGCGTGCCCGACCTCGACGTGTACGCGAAGTTCGCCGCCGCCGTGACGGACCTTCGGCACTTCGCCCCGGGCGAGCTCCGTTACACGTTCACGGCCGTCGCCGATGACCCGGACGGGGTCATCGCGTTGGTCGAACGTGACGTCGGTCCCGGCCTCGCTTCGGCCCTGCGGCCGATTGCCGCCCCCGACCCTTTCGTGACGCACGCGGCGTCCGGGGCCGGGGCTTCCTTAAGCCTTGGTCGGCCCACTGCACCGATCGGGGAAGCCAAGCGCGCGGCACTGGCCGCGGCGGCGGACCGGGCGGCACGCCTGGGGAACGACGTGCGGGCGGCCGCCCTCCGGTTCGCGGCGGACGCCGGGTCGCCGGACGCCGCAACGCCC
>JAQGHJ010000953.1 GCA_028288905.1 Phycisphaerales bacterium
CTTTTCGAAGCCAGTTATGTCCCATCTCAGCGTCAAATCTTTCAGCGTCTCCCTCGATGGCTTCGGTGCCGGCCCGAGCCAAGACATCGACAACCCCCTTGGCGTCGGCGGCCCTGCGCTCATGGAGTGGTTCTTCCACACGAACGTCTGGCGGACCATGCAGAAGCAGGGACCGGGCGAGACCGGTGTCGACAACCGGGTCGCCGAAGAGGGCTTCGCGAACGTCGGCGCGTGGATCCTCGGCCGCAACATGTTCGGCCCCGTGCGCGGGCCGTGGCCGGACGAGAGCTGGAAAGGCTGGTGGGGGGACGAGCCGCCCTACCACGTGCCCGCGTTCGTCCTCACCCACCACCCGCGCCCGCCGCTGACGATGAAGGGCGGAACCGAGTTTCGGTTCGTCACCGACGGCATCCACGCCGCCCTCGCCCAGGCCAAGGCCGCGGCGGGCGACCGCGACGTCCGCCTCGGCGGCGGCGTCTCGACGGTCCGCCAGTACCTCGCCGCGGGACTCATCGACTCGCTACACCTCGCGGTCCGCCCGGTTCTCCTCGGCACCGGCGAACCCCTCTGGCACGGGCTCGACCTGGCAGGGCTCGGCTACCGCTGCACAAAGACCGTGGCCGGCGAACGCGCCACGCACGTGTTCATCGAGAAGAGCGAGGTGGACCACAGATAGCACACTGAGCGCGGACTCGTCGGACGCGCCCGCGATCGGCAGGTCACCCCTTCACCATCGCAGCATGCTGGTGGCGCAGGATCGAGATGACGGCCGCGTCCCTGCACGCGCAACGCACTCTTCCTTCACCGTGGCGTGCGATATCTGAAACGGCATGATTCAATTGCTGGCCATCTCCGGGAGCCTGCGCAGCGGCTCGTCCAACACGGCCGTGCTCCGGGCTGCTGCAGCGCTGGCCCCCGACGACGTCACGGTCACGCTGTACGAGCAACTCGGCGAGTTACCGCCGTTCAACCCGGACCTCGACGCCTCCTCGCTCTCCCCACCGACGGCCGTCGCCACATTTCGCCGGCTGCTGAAGGACGCGGGCTGCGTGTTGATCTCGAGCCCCGAGTACGCTCACGGCGTCCCGGGCGTCATGAAGAACGCGCTCGACTGGATCGTCTCGAGCGGCGAGTTCATGGGAAAGCCGGTGGGGCTCATCACCACCTCCGCCCACGCCAGGCACGCGCCCGCCCAGCTCGCCGAGACGCTGAGCGTGATGATGGCCGTCGTCGTGGCGGGGGCCTCGCCCACCGTGCCCCTTTCCCGAAACGCGATCGACCCGGCCGCGATTGTGGCGGACGCGGAACATGCCGACGCGGTGCGGGACGCGGTCGCGGCGCTTGCGCGGGAAGTGCGGAGCCGCACCAGTAGTTCGGGCCTCTGAGCGAGGTTCGCGGCAACGGGCACGCTTCCGCGCGGTGGCGGAGTTGCAGACGCCCGAGCCGGCTGGCGCGAGCGGGAGGTGACGAGGTCGATCTACGATGCGGGCGGTCGGAACGTCATCACCCGTCCGGGGTGGGGTTCAACTTCGAACCCGCACTGACGGTAAAGCGGGTGGGCGTCGTCGGTGAGGAGCATCCAGCGGCGGAGGCCCTGGTGGTCGGGGTGCGCGAGGGCGTAGCGAACAATCGCCTGGGCGAGGCCGCGGCGACGGTGGGGCTCGCCTACCCAGACGTCGGCGAGGTAGGCGAACGTCGTGCGGTCGGAGATGACGCGGAGGTAGGCCGCCTGGTGGCCGCTCGCGGTGTGGTAGGCCCCGACCACGAGGGAGGAGTGTCGGGCGGCGCGTTCGACGGTGGCGCGAGGAATGCCGGGGGACCAGTAGGACGCGGCGAGCCGGGTGGCGACCGTTGCGAAGTCGACGCGGGAGAGCGTCGGATCGATCTCGTATTCGTCGTGGCGGAGGATGGACATCGTCACTGGTTTAGTAGGCGGGTAAGTCGGGGCGAGATGGCGTGCACGGCGAAACGGGCACCACGCGGCCGGCCGCCCCACACGCGGCAGGCCGTTGTGGACCTTCCGGCCTCCACTACGGGTGAACCTTCTCGCCCCGCGCAAGCATGGCGACGAAAGTCCCTATGCGCCTCGCCCGCGTCTCCGGCCGCTTCGCGTCGTGAACGCGGTAGACGACGGCGTACCGGTTACGGCTGTCGAGCGTCCCGAAGAACTCCTTCGCCTTCCCGTTCGCATCGAGTGCCGCCCGAAGGTCGTCCGGCACCGTCGCCCTGCTCGGCGGGTCGTACGCCGCGTCCCACCGCCCGTCGGCCTTGGCGGCATCTACCTGCCGGAGCCCGGCCGGCCGCATCCGCCCCGCTTCGAGCAGCCTCGCGACCTTGCCGCAGTTCACCTTCGACCACTTGCTCCTCGGCGTCCGCGGCGTGAAGCGATGCAGGTCATGCGAGCCGTCGAGACCCTTCACCTGGCCGCCGATCCACCCCAGACAGAGGGCGACGTCCAGGGCTTCGGCGTAGTTCACCGAGGGCAGGCCCGAACCCTTCTTCGCGAACTTGATCCAGACGCCGGGCGAGCCGTCGTGGTTCCGCCCCAGCCAGGCTTCCCACGCCGCCCGGGACGCGAACGACATGACCGGGAACCCGCCCGGGGAGTCAGTCGGTTTCTTCGCCACGCGGTGACTGCTCCAACAGGTCCTTTAGCGTCGTCAGGTCGCGGCCCACCCAGGCGGCGTCGGCCGCGAACTTCTCGTCCGTCATCTGCGCCACGCGGAAGAGGGTGAGGATCACCTCCGACCCCGAGCCGTTCGCGACGACACGCATCGGGACGTAGACATCGACGCCCGGCGACACCGTCACCGTGTGGTCGAGGACGCCGAAGGGGTTTGGCGGCGTGAACCTCACCCCCACCGGGCCCTCGGGCGACCGGACCTCCCACTCCTCTCCCCCGACGTGCCTCGGCCCGGAGCCGAGGCCGCTCGCCCACCGTGGAAGGTTCTCCGGCTTCGCGGCGAAGTCGTACACCGCTTGGGCGCTTCGGTTCACGGTCACGCTCAGGTGCCGAACTTCCGTAACGGTCATACCCCCCTCCTCTTACTGCCGGCGCTCCGCCGTGGTCCGCTCCCGCCCGTCCGCCGCCGCCGACCCGCACGTGCAGGCACACCGGGCCAGGCCGAGAGCGCGGTCTCCGCCGCACGCTCGAGGTCCGCTCTCCCGGCACCGCCGGCCGCCTGAACCGACATGCCCCAGATGACCGTCATGAGGAATCCGGCGAGCCGGTCCGCGTCCGCCGTGCCCGGGAGCTCCCCGTCCTCCGCCGCCCGGCGGAACCTTTGGCGGACGGCGGCCTCGGCCCCTGCCCGCCGGCGGCTCAGCTCCTCCCTTATCGGCGCAAGGTCCGGGTGGGCCGCCAGGGCCCCGTGGACCAGGAGGCACCCGTCCGGGTGCTTCGGGTTCATCACCATGCCGATGGCACCGGCCAACGCCGCCTCGGCCACGCCCCTCGCAGTCGGCTCCGCGACCGCCCGGAGGAGGTAGTTGGCCGGCCCCTGGATGTACCGGTCGACGACCCGCTTGAAGAGCGCCTCCTTGTTGCCGAAGGCGGCGTAGAGGCTCGTCGGCGTCACGCCGACCGCGTCGGTCAGGGCCGCGAGCGAGGTGCCCTCGTACCCGTTCCGCCAAAAGAGCGCGAGCGCGCTGTCGAGCGCCTGCTCGGTATCGAACTCCCTCGGACGTCCTCTGGCCATGGTCCTCGTTTCTGTATCCACCACTACACTAATGGACTTGACGAACAGGCTCAAGCCCTATATTCCTAGTGATCGATACATAATACGCGCCGGTGACGTGCGGAAGGAGGTGGAGCGACCGGCGGGTAGCGGCCGGCACCTGCAGACCGCGCACGCGAACCGGCCGAACGGAGATTCCGGACATGCGAAAACTGAGCGCCTTCACGCACGTCTCGTTGGACGGCTATTTCCGGGACCTGGGCGGCGACACGAGCTGGGCCAAGCACGGGGCCGACGAGGAGTTTGACGCCTTCACGACCGAGAACGCCCGGGGCGGCGGCGTCCTCCTCTTCGGGCGCGTGACGTACGAGATGATGTCTGGCTTCTGGCCGACCCCCCAGGCGGCGGCGATGCTGCCGACGGTGGCGGAGCGGATGAACGCCCTGCCGAAGGTCGTCTTCTCCCGGACGCTCGCGGCGCCGTCCTGGAACAACACGACGCTCGTCGGCACGGACGCCGCGAACGAAATCGCGCGGATGAAGGGGCAGCCAGGGCCCGGGATGGTGATCCTCGGGAGCGGAAGCCTCGTCGCGCAGCTCTCCGACGCGGGCCTCGTCGACGAGTACCAGGTCGTCGTGAACCCCGTCTTGCTCGGCTCCGGCCGCACGCCGTTCGAGGGGCTGAAGCACCGCCTCCCGCTCTCGCTCACCCAGTCGCGGACGTCCCGGAACGGCAAATTGTTCCTCCGCTACGAGCGAGAATGACGCCGGCGATGAAACCGATGGCGGCGTACGTGCTGAACGCCGCGCCGCCGAAATCAAGGAGTTGTTGATGACCGAGGGAGGACTCTCGGAAGGTCGCCTGGACCGCATGCACGACACGCTCGCTCGCTATTGCGAGCGGGGCGAGGTGCCGGGCATCGTCATGTTGCTGAAGCGCCGCGGCGAAACGTACGTCGACGCGATCGGTGAGACGTCCATCACGGGCGGGAAACCCGTGACCGGCGACGCGATCTTCCGCATCTCCTCGATGACGAAGCCAGTCACCGCCGTCGCGACGCTCATGCTCCTCGAGGAGTGTAAGCTCCGCCTCGACGCTCCCGTCGACGGGTGGCTCCCAGAGCTCGCAAACCGGAGGGTGCTGAAGAGTCTACGTGGGCCCATCGACGACACGGTCCCGGCGGAGCGGCCGACCACGGTACGCGACCTCCTCGCGTTCCGCATGGGCTTCGGCCTCCTCTTCGGCGGCCCCGGCGAGTACCCGATCCTGGACGCGGTGCGGGAGCGGGAGCTGCTCGGCATGGGGCCGCCCGAGCCGGCCTCGCCGCTCTCCCCCGACGAGTGGATCCGGAGGCTCGGGGAACTCCCGCTCATGCACCAGCCCGGCGAGCGGTGGATGTACAACATGGGCTCCTACGTCCTGGGCGTCCTCATCGCCCGCGCTTCCGGCAAGCCCTTGGACGTCTTCTTCCGCGAGCGGATCTTCGAGCCGCTCGGCATGAAAGATACGGGCTTTCACGTGCCCGAAGAGAAGCGAAGCCGCTTTACGGCGTGCTACGCGCGCCGTCCGGGCTCGAACGAACTGTCGCTCGTCGACGACCCGTCAAGCGGCGCATGGTCTCATCCGCCCGTGTTCCCCGACGCCGGGGCGGGACTCGTCTCGACGGCGGGCGACTTCCTCGCCTTCGCGCAGATGCTTCTGGACTTCGGGCGGTGCGGCACCGGGCGGCTCCTCTCCCGCCCGTCCGTCGAAGCGATGACGACCGATCAGCTCACCCCGGGGCAGAAGAAGGCGTCACCGTTCTTCCCGGGCTGTTGGGACGACGGCGGCTACGGGTTCGGCGTCTCGGTCGTGACGCACCGGGGCGGGCCGACGGCGACGCCGGGCCAGTACGGATGGGACGGTGGGTACGGGAGTTCCTGGCGGTCCGACCCGAGGGAGCAGATGGTCGGCATCATCCTGACCACGCGGCTCTTCAGCTCCCCGCAACTGCCGGACGTCTGCACCGACTTCTGGTCGTCCGCCTACGCCGCGATCGACGACTAAAGGCTCGGGGGGCATCGACGCGGAGTCGGTGAAGAGCGGCCGAAATGAAGGAAGCGGAGGAGGCCCCCCGTCTGAGCTCATCGATGAAGTCGACTGAGGAGCTGAGTGATTGGTGGGGCAAGGCGCTCGCCCGGTCAGTGGTAATAATCTGAAGAATGGCTGATGAGTGCTGAGGAGCAAATGGAATGGCGGTGTGAGCACACAATCGAGGCGGCTGCCGATCCCGGTGTCGTCTGGCAGCTCTTCCGGGACGTGCCGGGCTGGCCCAGGTGGAACGCCGGGGCCGAGCGCATCGACATCGCCGGCCCGTTTCAGACTGGCACGGAGTTCCGAATGACGGTGCCCGGTCCCGAGAGGCAGACCCTCACCTCGCGGCTGCTGGCGGTCGCCGAGGGCGAGTCGTTCGAGGACGAGACGCGCGTGGGAGACGTCGTGGTCCGCGTGCTTCACCGCGTTCGCCCGACGGGGGCGGGCCGCTGCCGGATCGCGTTTTCGCTCGTCGCCGTCGGGCCGGACCGCGCGGAGGTCGGCGGCGCGGCCTCGGCGGACTTCCCGGACGTGCTGAAGGCGCTCGCCCGTGTCGCCGAGGAAACCCGTCGTTCCGAAGGGCGATAGCGGTGGCGGCGACGTCCGTGATGGCAATCCCGCCCGGCTTTATCGCCCCCAGGTGGCGGCTAAACCCTCGATTGACGTTCTCTGCGTCAACGAGTCGGAGCCGCGACGCGAGGAGTGCGGGTCGACCCGCCCCCATCAGCCGGCCGAAGCGCTCGCCCCAGCCCCCGACCGCAGGCGCGCCCGTGCCGCAGGCGACCACGTCGTGATGTCTCGCGGCGAGCCGCCTTGCCCATCGCCGGAGATCACGATCGGCGAGGCGTACGTGTAGTATGGAGGTGCCGCGAGCCCCGCCGCGTTCGAACGGATCAGGGTCCGGATGATCAACGATCGACAAAAGCTGTTCTTGGAGGGGCCGATCGGTCGGGCGCTGCTTTCCCTCGCCGTCCCGATCATCCTCGGCAACGTCCTCCAGACCGGGTACCAGTTGACCGACGCGTTCTGGGTGGGCCGGCTGGGCGCCAGCGCGGTCGCCGCCGTCTCCGTCAGCTTCCCGGTCACGTTCCTGGTGATCGCGCTCGGCTCGGGCCTGGCGATGGCCGGGGCGACGCTGACCGCGCAGTACACCGGCGCGGGACGCCCGGACATGGTGAACCACGTCGCCGCCCAGACGATGATCATGGTGACGCTCACCTCGATCGTCCTGGGCGCGCTCGGCTACGCCCTGTCGCCCCACCTGCTGGCCCTGCTCGGGGTCGCCCCCGACGTCTATAAGCAGGCGCTCGGCTTCATGCGGGTGTCGTTCGTCGGCATCGTCTTCGTCTTCGTCTACGCGATGTTCCAGGCCCTGATGCGTGGCGTCGGCCAGACGAAGATCCCGCTCTACATCGTGGCTGGGACGGTGCTCCTGAACTTCCTCCTCGACCCGCTGTTCGTCTTCGGCGCCGGGCCGGTCCCCGCGCTCGGCGTCACGGGGGCCGCGCTGGCGACCCTGGTCACCCAGGCGCTGGCGGCGGCCGTCGGCATGACCGTCTTCCTGCGGGGGCGGAACGGCATCCACCTGTCGTGGCGGGCGCTCCGGCCCGACCCGCGGTACATCAGGCGCGCGTTCCTGCTCGGGTTCCCCAGCTCGGTCGAGCTCTCGACGCGGGGGTTCGGGCTGGTGGTCATGTCGTTCCTGGTGGCGAGCTTCGGCACGGGGACGATCGCCGCGTACGGCGTTGGGTCGAACGTGCTGCAGGTCGTCACGATCCCGGCCATGGGCCTGTCGATGGCGGTCTCGACGCTGGTCGGCCAGAACATGGGGGCGGGCAAGGTCGGGCGGGCCGCGCGGGTGACGGTGATCGGGACGGGGTGCGGCTTCGGCATCCTGACGCTGGCCGGCGCGGCCGCCTACGCCCTCGCCCCCGCCGTCGTGGCCTTCTTCGTCCCCGGCGACCCGGGCGTGATCGCCGAGGGGGCGCGGTTCATCCGCGTCATGTGCCCGGCGTGGGGCGGGATCGGCGTCCAGCTCTGCGTCGTGTCCGCCTTCCGGGCGTCGGGGAACATGCTGAGCGCGATGGTGATCGCCCTCGTGGCGCAGTGGATGATCCAGTTCCCCGTGGCGTACGTCCTGTCGAAGCACACCGCGCTCCGGGGCGAGGGCCTCTGGTGGTCGTTCCCGGTGACCAACGTGGCCGTCGCCGTCATCTCGCTCTGCTGGTTCGCCCGGGGAAGCTGGAAGGCGACGCGCCTGACGGAGGAGGACAAGCAGATCGCGGCGGTGGCCCGGGAGTCGATCATCGAAGAGGGTATCCGGTAGGGGGAACAAACGCCCCGGCCGCCCGAGGGCGGAAGACGCGGAAGTCTTCCGCTGAGAGTCCTTCGAACAGCCTCGGTTCGGCCGGTTCCGGCAGTCCCCCAAGATCGGGGGCGGAAGGCGGGGGTTCTACGACGTCGCCGGGACGGCGTTTGCCGGGACCCCCGCCAGGGAACGACTCTCCGCAGCACTCGCAGTAGAGGGGTTCCGTGAACCGCGGGGGGATGCCGTTCGTTCCGTTCCGGCCGAACCGACTTCCCCCATTCAAGGAACGTTCGCCGAAGGGCGCGGGGAGAATAGAAGGCCGTAGCTCTCGCAACGTGTGCGAAGCTCCGCTCGGAAAAAAGAGAACTGGGGATGCCCCCGGACTGCACGTCCGTGCGCCTGATGCGCCTCGGCCGGGACAACGCGTCCTCGGCGTCCTTGGCCGCGGTGGTGGCGGACTCGTCAGGCGCGTTCGTCTCAGATTCGTCTGGCTCGGGAGTTGCCCCGCTTCCCGCACTCGCACTCACACCGCCTTCCTCACCGCCTTCGTCCTCGCCGCGAGCCGCCCCGGGCGGGAAGAGGCGGGCGTCATCGGCGTCCGGCCACGCCCTCCGTTCCGCGTCCTTTTCGTCCCTGGGGCGGTAGTCGTCGTCCGGGTCGCCGTCGTGGTAGGTGGCTGCGCGGCGCGCGGCCCCTTGGACCGAGGTCCCGATGCGTTTGACCGCCCGCGAGGTGGCTGATCGGCTGAGGGTGTCGCGGGCGACGGTCCGCACCCGCAGCCCGCGCGTCGCCACGCTCAGCAGCCGCGACAGGGCCGACAGGAGCGTGAACGGGCGGCGGGCCGTGCGGCCGCCAACTTGCCCGCCCCCTCGCTCCCCCGGCACCCGCCCGGCCGGCACCGCCACCACCCGCTCCGGGTCGTCGTCGACCGCCCCGCGGACGACGGCCACCGCGAACCCCGTTGGTCCACCACCGCCCCGCCGCTCGGCCCCCTCGCCAGCCCCGGCGCG
>JAQGHJ010000653.1 GCA_028288905.1 Phycisphaerales bacterium
GGCGGCCCGGTCCGCCCGACGAGCCCCAGGCCGAGGAACGTGACCGGCAGCAGAAGGACGGCCAGCGCCGTCACCACCGTCCCGGTCCGCGGCAGCCCGAGCTTGGCGTGGCACCACCGCCCGACCGCCCACGCGCCGGCCGTGTACCCGAGCAGGACGAGGTACTTCCAGGCCGGCGCCGACCCGTGCCAGTGCGCCCCGACGAGCATCAGTGACGACGCCAGTAGGATGAACAGCCCGACGACGAGCAGCCATTTGATGTTGCGCGGCTGGAGGAACGCGTCCAACGCCCGCGACAGCGCGCCGCCGCCGCCGCCCTCGCCCGCTACGTCGCAGTCCTCGCTACGAATAGCGCCGGGGTCTTCTTGGACCGGCAGGTCTCCATCCCCCAGATGGCTGAGCGCGTTCGAGTCCCATCCCGCGTTGATGCTGCTCATTGAGCCGTCTCCCGGTGTTCGGAGCGAAGGGTCGTCCGAACGGCCCAAAACAACCGGGGTGCCAACCGCCACGATTGCGCCGGAAGAGCGGTAGCCTGCGCCCGGAGCTAGGGTTGCGCATTCGGGCCCGATTGCGATGTCGGGGGAAGTGCAGTGGTCTCGCTGCAGGGTTCCGCAGGGGGAGAACTGCAGGGGCGGGCGAGGGGAAGCGGGAATGGAGCCGGCGAGTGAGGTGGGCTCCCGGTACCGACCCCGCCCGATGCCCCGCCGCCTCAGTGCCGTCGCCGCCGGCCTCTCCCTCCTCGCCACCATCGCGGCGGCCGCGTTCTTCCTCCCGGCGGCATCGCCTACTGCGGCTCCAAAGACTGGCCCTGCCCAGACGCCATCGGGGCGATGCGACTGCGGTGGGGTGAGTCGACCGCATTCGGCTCGTGCGTGCCCGACCAGCACTTGTTATATTCCATTAATAGAATATGATTGGCCAGCGCGGCACGTGCCGCGAAGACGCTCGACTCGTTCACGCAACCGCCGAGTCCGAGCGTCGACATGTTCTGAACGTGCTCGCACCCGCCGGGATGTCGGTCAGTAACGTCGTGGGCAGGCGCTGACCCGTTCGAGCAGGTGCCGAGCTATGCGAGCGTCAGCTCGATCCCCGAATTTTGGGAGTACCGGATGATGACCATGCGACCGACCGTTTCGCGGCAGACGTGGGTCGAGGCGCGCAAGGCGCTCCTCGTGAAGGAGAAGGAAAATACCCGCCAGCGCGACGAGCTGGCACGGCAACGGCGCGAGTTGCCGTGGATCAAGGTCGACGAGCACTACGTGTTCGACGGACCGCAGGGGAAGGTGGCGCTCGCCGACCTGTTCGGCACGCGCAGCCAGCTGCTCGTGTACCACTTCATGTTCGGCCCCGACTGGGCCGAGGGGTGCCCGAGTTGCTCGTTCGTGTCCGATCACCTCGACGCGGCGACGGTGCACCTGGCGGCAAGGGACGTGTCGCTGGCGATGGTCTCCCGGGCGCCGCTCCCGAAGATCCAGGCATTCAAGGAGCGCATGGGCTGGCGGCTCCCGTGGGTCTCGTCGCACGGCAACTCGTTCAACCACGACTTCCACGTCCACTTCACGCCCGAAGAGCGGGCCGGGGGCGCCGTGTACCACAACTACACGATGGAGGCCTTCCCCAGCGAAGAGGCACCCGGGGCGAGCGTCTTCTACAGGGACCCGATGGCCGGCGAGGTCTACCACACGTACTCCACGTTCGGCCGCGGGCTCGACGCGATGGTGGGGACGTACGTGCTGCTCGACCTGGTGCCCAAGGGGCGGGACGAGGACCAGTTGCCGTTCTCGATGCAATGGGTGCGGCACCACGACCGCTACGCGAGCGGCGGGCTCTCGGACCCGGACAAGCCGTACTGGCCCAAGACGGCGGCCGCGGAAGGATCGCCGGCGTGCTGCGGATCAAAGGTGGGCCAATGAGCGGGCGTTCCTGCTGCCGGCGCGGCGCGGCGTTCGCCGGGTGGGCCGTCCCCGGGGCGACGCTCGCGCTGCTGCCCAAGTGCCCGGCCTGCGTGGCGGCGTACATCGCGGTCGCGACCGGCCTAGGCGTCTCGATCTCGACGGCGACGTACGTCCGCGCGTCGCTCGTGCTCGGCTCGGTCTCCGTCTTGGTGTTCGTTGCCGTGCAACGGGGCATCCGCTGGTCGACCGGGAGGCGAGGCCTACAACGGGTCGCGAGCTGTCTACAAGTAGCTTTTCGACGGTAAACAGCGCGGGAGTGAGGAGACGTGTCCGCCGTCGATGCGCGAACGCCGAAGGCTACGAACGCCGTTCGGAAGGCGTTCCCGGCCTTCGGCATGCCCGGCGCGAGTGCCCGCGAGGCGAGCCGCCGCCGCGGGCACGCGACCTCCCTCCAGAAGTTTGTGGAGGCGGCGGCCATCCTCCCCTCTGCGTCGGCTGCGGACGTGCCCGGGGCGAGGCCGTGCGGCGGCGCGGGGCCGCGGGCGGAGTCCCGAGCCAGTAGGCGGGGGCTCTCACCGGAGGACGTCCGGGACCTGAAGGAGACTGCCGGCGCGGCGCCGGAACTGCGGGCGCTCGCGGCGACCGCTGAGGAGCGCGGCCGGGCGGCGGCCTAGACGCTCGACGCCGAATACAGCCGAGCCTGTCGGCCCCCGAACTGATTCGACGTTAGGCGAGACGGGCTCCGAGGGTTCGGGGCGGACCGTCCGTCCTGCCACCTACCGCTTCCCCGGGGCCGACGCCGGCGGGCGGCCGGACAGGCGCAGCGTCCACAGCGCGTCGGCCGGGCCCAGGAGGGTGAGCCCGGCCCGCAGCGGGGGGTACCCGTAGCAGTACCCGCGGAGCCGGATCTCGTTCCATCCCTGGCGGAGGCGCAACGGCTTGTCCGCCCTCAGCACCCCGGCCTCTCCGGCCGCCGCGGCGAATGTCCCCGTGTCGACCCGTTCGCCGTTGAGCCAGAAGCCGACCTCGGCCATCCGGCTGGTGCGGAACGCGCAGTCGACGGTCACGTCCTGCGGCGCGTGGACCCAGGTCGCGGCGTACCACAGCTGCGCCCCGGTCCCGAACGTCAGGCGTGTATCGAGGTCGGCAATGGCGGCGGGCTTCCAGCGCGCCTCGCTGACCTTGGGCCAGTACCCCTGAAGCTGCGGGCCGGCGTAGGGGGCCGCGGGGTTTACCCCCTCGCCGTCCGGCGGGTACCGGGCGGCGTCGAAGAACCGCCGCGTCTCGGCCTTGTCCGGGCCGCCGTCCCAGTTGAATCGCTCAACGCCTGGCCCGCCGAACGGGCCGCACGTCATCCAGTTCTGCACGACCACGCCGCCGTCCAGCCCCTTGAATTCGGCCGGCGCCCACGACCCCGGGTACAGCCGGGCCTCGGTCGGCTCGTCGAACGTCTCGCGGCTGGCCGACCCGTCGCGGTTCGCCCACCAGAACTTGTTGTGCCCGCCGAGGGTGGCTTCGAAGTTGACGAACGTCCGCAGGCCGCCGGCCGGGGGCGGCAGCCGCGGGAACGCGGCGGCGGGCAGCGCCGCGGCGATCACGAACCCGTTCCCGTCCGGGTCGACGGCATACCCGAGCTCCGCCCCCGCGACCGGCGCGACGTGCGCGAACACGGCCGTGCCGACAGGCGTGGCGTACGTCATCGGACGGGCCGTCGCCGGGTCGGGCCGGCCTTGCACAATAATTGCCATATTGTCGGTGTTGATAGCGGACCCAACGACGTTGGGTGCAGCGAGAACCCCGATGGGACTGCCACAAAGTTGGTGAGCCAGCTTATTTTTGTGCAAGGCCGGTCGGGCCAGACGGGGTACAGGCCGAGCGCGACCGGCTTGAGCTTGTCCCCGTCGCGGAAGACGCCGAAAACGACCCGCGCGTCCCCCGGCCGGCCGCCCGCGGGCCCCGGCTTGGCCGTCCCGTCGGTCCGCCGTCGCGACGACCCGCATCCCACCGGCCACGATCCGCCGGACCGCCTCTGCCCCGCTCGGCCTTGCACAAAAATAAGCTGGCTCACCAACTTTGTGGCAGTCCCATCGGGGTTCTCGCTGCACCCAACGTCGTTGGGTCCGCTATCAACACCGACAATATGGCATTTATTGTGCAAGGCCGCCCCGCTCAAGCCCGGCATCACCATATCGCGGATAACCACGTCCGGTCGCAGGTCGGCCGCCAATGCCGCCGCGGCGGCCGCGTCGGCGGCTTCTCCCACCACCGCGATCCCGGCCTCGCGGGCCAACAGGCTGCGAAGGCCAGACCTAAACGGCGTGTAATCGTCGGCCACCACCACGCGAATCTTGTCTTGCACAGGGTTCCCCATTCTCCCATGTACGACAATCGATTCGTTCAGGTTGGCGAATCAGGAAAAGGTGGAGCAAGGATTTACGAACCGGGGGATTGCCGGTGTCACAGGGTAGGTGGGATAGAAGTATACATTGACACCCGTCGCAAGAGGGGCTGGGGTCATGTGCTGCCACCCCGGCAGGTAGGAGGAGGGGGCGTCGTCTATCGAGGCGGCGGGTGTCTTGAAACCAGACCGCTGGAGCGGCAGATCGCGAAGGATCTTCGGCTGGACGTGAAGGTCCGACCCGCCGCACGCGAGACTTACATTGGTACGGGCCGGCCTCGCCGCGGAGCTGGCACCGGCATCGGTCGCCACGCGTCCACCCTCGGATCTACTGTGATTTCGTCGTCGTCGGCGTCGTACCAGCGGCCGGCGGACCGGCTTCCGAAGTACGTCACCCGTCGCCCGTCATCGAACGCGACAGTGAGAAGCCCCGAAAAGACGCGAGCCGGGGGAAAGCTGGCCGGGTCGGAAGATACGTACGTCCAATCATCCATAGAGTACATCCGGCTGACGCACCGCGAGGTGGGCGTTGGACTCACTTCGAGCAGAACACGCTAGTAGAGAAGTGTGGTATTTACCGTAACAATTATCGACAAATCCGCGGCCCAAACCCCTAAGGGATTCCGCCCGCTTCGCCGCCATTAGTCGGCTCGCCTCTCACGGCCATCTGCGCCAGCTGCGTCGCGTTGGCAGCCCCCAGCTTTTTCTTAATTCGGCTCCGATACGTTTCCACAGTTTTCACGCTCTGACCGAGTGCGGCAGCGACGTCGCGGTTGGACAGGCCCTGCCCGATCAACAGGAACACCCGCCGTTCGGCCGGGGAGAGGGGATCGCCGGCTGACCGGACGGGGGGTTCCGGCGGTTCGGTAGAGACGTTGTCGGCGGTGGCCGCTCGGATCGCGGCGATCAATTCGGCAGCGGGCTGAATGTGGGCGACGCAGGCGCTTGCCCCAGCCCGGCGGTAGGCGGCGGCGACTCCCGGGTGATCGTCGGCCACGAACGCGACGACCCGGCACCCGGGGCAGTACAGGCGGACGTCGCGGACGAACTCACCGACACGGGGCCGGGCGAGGTCCGCCACGACGACGTCGGCCGGCCGGGCGGCCAGGGCTGCCAATGCCGCCCCGGGATCGGGCCCGTCCCAG
This sequence comes from Phycisphaerales bacterium, assembly GCA_028288905.1. Taxonomy (GTDB): domain Bacteria; phylum Planctomycetota; class Phycisphaerae; order Tepidisphaerales; family Tepidisphaeraceae; genus Humisphaera. The sequence goes on from JAQGHJ010000653.1 coordinate 5,439, forward strand.
ATCACGGCGAGCCCGGGTTCGGCGGCGAGCAGGGCGCGCACCCCCGCCCGGACGACCGGACGGGCGTCGACGATAAGAATGCGTACCCGAGGCTCCCCCGCCGGTGGGCGTGCGGCCAATATCCCCTCCGTGGCCAAATAGGTTGGCCAAGACGTGTCGGACGACGTGATTGTGGCGGCGCGGCGGCGCTGCCGCAGGGTGCCGCCGACTGCCTTACCCGCCTGATTGTGGCGGGCTCGTGCTCGTCGACCCGCCACGGGCGGAAGCGTGCCGCAGCCCCCGACGCCCCAAAACCCGACAGCGCAGATGTAGTCGCCAGCCGGAGACTGCGTCTAGCTAGAATTTGCCCCACCCTTACGAATTAGGCGTGCGCCGCCTTCGATGCCCCACACGATGCCGCCGATCAATTGGCTGAAGGCCGTCTTGGCGTTGTGGATCCGGCCGGCCACGTTGCCCACGAGCGAGCCGATGCGGTACCCGCCGCCCGCCAGCGGCTCGGATTGTCCAGCGGCAGGCCGTTGACGTACACGAGGTGATCCGGCGCCTCGACGCCGAGCTCGTGTCGTCGATCAGGCTCGTCCCTCCGGCGCTGAACCAGACACCTGCATACGGTACGAGAAAATCAACGGCCGGTCGGCACCGATTGGAGCTCGTAGCCTGCCATAGGCAAGCTCGCCCGCGGCCCGGGCTTAGCCGCGAAGCGTCACTAGACACCACTCGGGCGCGCACTCGGGTCGGCGGCGTCCCCAGGGTCGGCCGCCGTGTTCGCCGCCGGCCGGTTCAGGGCCCACAAGGCGGTGTCGGTCGTGCTGACGGCCCTACAGCCGGCGGCGACGATGCGCCGGACTGCGTCAGGCGTGCGGATCAACCCCCCGGCGATGCACGGGACCGGCAACCGCTTGAACCGGTCGGCGACCTCGAGGAAGGCGACGCCCGGCAGCAGTTCGACCGCGTCGGGCTGCGACCGCTCGACGACCTGAACCCCCCGCTCCACGCCCCGCCCGTCCTGGAGGAACAGGCGGACGACCGACAGCAGCCCGAGCTTCCGGGCCAACGGGGCGAGGTGCTGCCGGACGGTCACGATCCCATCCACCCGGTCGAGCGTCGCGACGTACCTCACGCCCGCCTCGTCGTTCGCCAATCCGTTGACCAAGTCGATGTGGAGCATGACGGGCAACTTGGCGAACGGCGGGCGCGACAGCGCCTCCAACTGCGCGGGCAGTCCGGCCAGTTCGCCGCCGCCGATGAAAAGGATGCTCGCGCCCGCGATGTCGCCGGCGCGGCTGCCGGTCGCTTCCGTCAGGTAAGGGATGACGGGCTTGTTGAGGTGGGGCAGCAGACCTCGGACGATGCGGCGGTTCCTCACAGGTCTCCCGGGTTAGGGTTGTCCGCATCGTACCGGGACATGTGTATATATACAGAGCTTGCCCGGATTTCTCTCTGGCCAGCATCATTTCCCGCCGCCGCTTTCGACGACCCGACGGCAAGGATGTTTAGTCCGTGACAGCCATAGAGATCAAGCCGATGCTCGTCAGTCCGGCGCTGCGCCGTCCCGACGGAGGGCGCGCGGAACAGGTATTCCCCACGTCCGCGGGACCTCGAACGTGTCGCCGCGGGCAAGCGGGGCGGAGCAGGACGCTGGGCGGTTTGCTTGACACGGATCGTTCTACCGCCCATGATGGTGCCACAACCTAAGGACTCGGCACTCCGTGCGTGCCGGACCAGTGAGCATCGGGCTAGAGATAAAAGAGAAAGCCCCACGGCCGCCGCCGTGGGGCTTTTGCGCATTGGGAGTTTGAACAGCGTGCGAAAGCTGGGGCCGTTGCGACATCTCGCGTTGGATCTGGACGGCACCCTCTACCTGGGCGGACGCCTTTTCCCGTGCACGGTCCCATTCCTCAACAATATTAGAGAGCTGGGCATCGGCCGCACGTTCTTTACTAATAATTCTTCGGTCAGCACGCGCGGGTACGTCGACAAATTGCAGGCGTTGGGCATCGATGCCGAGGCCGGCGAAATCTATAGTTCGACGACGGCCACGTTGGCCCACTTGAAGGCGCAGGTGCCCGCGCCGGCAACCCTGTTCGTGCTCGGCACGCCGGCCCTGCGGCAGGAGTTCGCGGACCACGGCTTCCGCGTGTGCGGACACCCAGGCGGCGGGACGGACGCCGACGGCGAGGTGCCGGACGCGGTCGTCGTCGGGTTCGACCCGTCGCTGGACTACCCGCGGCTCTGCCGGGCCGCCTACTGGATCAGCCGGGGCAAGCCGTACGTGGCGACGAACGGGGACCTCGTCTGCCCGACGGACCTGCCGACCGTCCTGCCGGACTGCGGGTCGGTCTGCCGCCTGTTAGCCGCCGCGACCGGTCGCGAGCCGGACGCCGTGCTCGGCAAGCCCGCCCCGGCCATGCTCGGCGGGGTGATGCGGCGGCACGGGCTTAGGCCGGAAGAGGTCGCGGTGGTCGGCGATCGGCTTTACACCGACATTGCGATGGCCCGGGCCGCAGGGGTCGTCGGGGTGCTCGTGCTGACCGGGGAGGCGACGCGGGACCAGGCGGCCTCCGCCTCGATTCGCCCAGACCTCATCGTCGAGGACGTGGGTGAACTGGCCCAATTGCTAGCCGAGTCTCGGAAGGGCACCTTATGACAAGCGGCATGAACCCGACCTCGAACCGCGACTCGCAGCTCGACCGCCTCGCCGCCGCCGACGGCCCCGTCGATGTTCTCGTCATCGGCGGCGGGATCGTCGGCTCCGGGGTCGCCCGGGACGCCGCGATGCGCGGGCTGTCGACCCTCCTCGTCGACCGGTACGACTTCGCGTTCGGCACCAGCAGCCGGAGCAGCCGGCTGCTGCACGGCGGGCTCCGGTACTTGGCGCAGGGGCGGGTCGGGCTCGTTCACGAGGCGAGCACCGAGAAGGTCACGCTGTCCAAGATCGCGCCGCACTTGGCGTCGCCGCTACCGTTCGTGTTCCCGACGTACAAGCGGGACGGCTGGCCGCGGTGGAAGCTGCGGGTCGGGGTCAAGCTGTACGACCTGCTGTGCGGCGGGCGGAACCTGGGCAAGAGCCGGGGGCTCAGCCCCACCGCGGCGGCCGGGTTGCTGCCCGGCCTGCGGACGGACCAGCTGACCGGCGGCGTGCGGTACTACGACGGGCTGACGAACGACGCGCGACTCGTGCTGGACACGCTCCGGTCAGCGGCCGCGGCCGGGGCGACGGTCCTCAACTACCTGTCGCTGACCTCGGCCGAGCGGCGCGGCGACCTGTGGCACTGCCACTTGACGGACGCGGACGGCGGCCGCCGGCTGACCGTCCAAGCCCGCACGGTGGTGAACGCGGCCGGTGCGTGGGCGACCCAGCTGCCGTCCAGCCGGGTGCGGCTGCGGCTGACCAAGGGCGTGCACGTCGTCGTGGAGAAGCACCGGCTGCCGGCGGCCGAAGCGGTCGTGATGACCGACGGCACCCGCATCCTGTTCGTCATCCCGTGGGGCGACCGGACGATCCTCGGGACGACCGACACCGACTACGACGGCCCGCTGGAGTCGCCCGACTGCACCGCCGAGGACGTGGCGTACGTGCTGAAGATCACCAACCGCACGTTCCCCGCGGCCGGGCTCACGCCGGCGGACGTGATCAGCGCCTGGTCCGGGCTCCGCCCGCTGATCGCCGACCCCAAGGGCAAGCCGTCGGACGTGTCCCGGGCCCACCAGATCCTCGACGGCGAGCCGGGCTGGCTCGACGTGGCCGGCGGTAAGCTGACCACGTACCGCCTGATGGCCGAGCAGGCCGTGGACCGGGTGGCGACTTACCTCGGCCGAACGACGCCGGCGTGCCGGACGGCCGCCGAGCCGATCCTCACGACCGCGGCCAACTCCGGCTCACCGCCGGCCGGCGACGCCACCGCGGCGGACGCCGGGTTCAGCGGCGTCGTCCCGCCGGCCGTCTCGGAATCGGCCGTGGCGCACTTCTGTCGGCGTGAGTGGGGCCGTCACCTCGACGACGTGATGATCCGCCGGACGAGCTGGCGGTACTACCACCGCGACCACCTGGAGGTCGCCGCCCGCGTCGCCGACTGGATGGCCGCCGCCCTCGGGTGGACGCCGGAGCGAACGGCGGCCGAGTTGGACCGGTACCGGGAGATGACCGCGCCGCTGGCGGCGACCTGGGTCCCGCCCTCTGGTGTGGACGATCCGGCGGCGGCAGCGGCCAGTGGGGCCAGCCGGCGGGCGGCCCTGGCGGTGGGTTGAACGCTCCAATTCCGCTAGCTGTCCCGGGCCGTTCGCCGCCTCCAGCCCCTTTTCCCGGGTACTCGCCGGGGAGGACCGGGGTGGGGGCCTTCGGCGCGGCGAGCGGCCCCCCGCCCGCTCAGGCGGGTTAGGCGCACGTCATTCTGAATGGAGCGAAAGACCTCTAGTTCCTGGCGCGGGTACGGTCGGGACCTCAAAACGTTCATGTTGGAAAGACCGGCCCGGTCGTGCGGACGTCCGGGCACCTTTACTGAACTAATGTTTCGTGTGAAAGCCGGCCGCGCCGCGTGAGGGACGAGGAATCCTTCGCGCCGCTCGGGATGACAATCCCATCGCGGTTACGCGAGCGAGGCCGTTCGACGTTCGCAGGACCCCTCTCCCCAACCCTCCCCCGGAGTACCAGGAGAGAGGGCCGAGGGCGGCGGCCAGCATGCTCGAACGTACCGGCGCCACAGCGCTGCCGCACGCGCGGTTGGGCCCTGACGGTTGGGTGGTTGAGGCACTCGAAGGAAAGCAGCACATGTCCAACGCGCTCATCGCCGGTCTGGCCGCCCCACCCGTCCCGCCCGGGCCCGCCGCCGGCGGGCTGCCGCCCGACGTCGCCGCCCGCTTCGGCTATTGGCGGGGACGCATCCTGGCGACCACGATCGTCGGGTACGCCCTGTACTACGTCGTCCGGGCGAACATCGGGGTGCCGGTCAAGACGATGGGCGCGGAGCTCGGGTACTCGAAGGAGCAGCTCGGCGTCGTCATGACGGTCGGCGGCGTGACGTACGGGGTGTCGAAGTTCGTCAACGGGCTGCTCGGGGACCACGCCAACCCCCGGTACTTCATGGCCGCCGGCCTGCTGGCGTCGGCGGTGATGAACGTGTGCTTCGGCGCCTCGACCGCGCTGTGGCTGCTCGTCGGGTTCTGGACGCTGAACCAGTGGGCGCAGGGGATGGGA
>JAQGHJ010000672.1 GCA_028288905.1 Phycisphaerales bacterium
TGCCCCCGGGCCGCGGCACCGCCGCGTCGCGGCCGCCGGGGCTCGGTGTGATGATCGAGGCGGCCCCCGGAGACGGTCGCGGGCGTGCCGCGCCGGCCGAGCCCGCCGCCACGCCCGATGTCTCGCCCGACGGCCCCTCACGAACGACTGCGGCGGCACCCCGGCGCGTACAAAGGACCGGACCGGCCGCCCTCGGTTTATCGTGCGACTGCCGGGGCCGACTTGACGGAACAATCCGCCCGCCTCGCCCCGCGTCGCACCGGCACCTCGGCACCCGGCCCGGGGCCTCCCCGTGGCAGTGGCCGACGCGACATCTTACACGCGCCCCGGAGCGAAGAACAAACCGACGTTCCACGTTCCGGGAACTTGCGAAAATCCTGGCTCGGACGTGGACAGCGGTGATCCAAGTCAGCGCCTGGCTCACTCCAACTGAGAAGCGGTGCGGGAAGTCGGAGTGGAACGGCGAGCGCCGCTCCGCAGACCGCTGCAGCCAGATCGGTGCGGGAGCTTCGGGAAGTTGCCCCTAGCGGTCAGGCCTCGCCGGCCGGCGTGTCGCGGCGGGGCGGGTCGGCCTTGGCGGCGTCCCGGGCGGCCGCCCGCTTGGCCGCGTCGATCACCTTCGCCTTGGCCTTCTCGAACTCCTCGTCCGTGATCTGCCCTTCGCGGTGGAGCTGGCGGAGGTCCGACAACATAAACCCGCCTGCGGCCTTCGACGGGTCCTCGGCCTCGTTCAGCCGCTTGCGGATCTGCGAGACGATCACCAACCCGACCACCACGACGCCGACCAGCACGAGCGCGGCCTTCAGGATCTGGTCCAGCGGGACGCTACGGGCTTGCAGGAGGGGGAAGGGCGTCATGGCGGGCGGTAGGTGGCGGGATGCTAAGGACCGGCCGACAGCTAATCAATCACGTCCAAAGCATCGGCGGCCGCCTCATCGTGGCCGGACATCGCTCAACACGCCGCCCTCCCGGCATTTCCACCTTACTCCTCGAACAGCTTCAGCTGCGCCTCCGGCCGGGCCAGCACGGCGTCGATCTTCCGCTTCCTCAACTCGCCGACGAACTCGCGGTACCCGTGGTGGGCGTACACCTTCCGCGGCGACACCCGCTCGATCAGTTCGAGCAGTTCGTCGAAGTCCGCGTGGTCCGACAGCGGCAGCGCCAGCTCGACGCCGTACCGGAACCGGGCGTTCGGCTGCAACGCCCACCCGGTCATCATGATGGTGAGCGGGTCGTCGAACCGGCTGACGAACGCCGACCGGGCGACCTGCGGCGGGGCGACGAGCGCCCCCCGCTCGGCGAGATCGAGGGCGGCAGGGCCGTGAAAGTCCTCGGCCTTGTACCGCCGGTACGGCCCCAGGGGCACGCCGAGCCGCTCGTAAATGCCGTTCAGAGCGTGGACGGCCCCGTGGCAGGTCACCGGGAGGCCGTGGTCGGTCAGGATGCGGACGATCTCCTGGGCCTTGCCGAGCGAGTAGCCCATGACGATCGGCTGGCGGCCGGCGGCCAGGGCACCGGCGACCGCCTCGGCCAGCCGCGCCTGCGTCTGCCGCCAGTCGGGGAACCGGAACATCGGCAGCCCGTACGTGCTCTCCATGACGAGCACGTCGGCCGGCTCCGGGTCCGCTTGCTCGACGGTGAGGCTCGGGCGGAGCTTGAAGTCGCCCGTATACAACAGCGACCCCTCGGGCCGCTCGACCCGCACCATGGCGCTGCCGAGCACGTGACCAGCGGGCGTGAGCCGCAGGCGGGTGTCGGGGTCGAACGCGTGGTCCGTCCGATAACCGAGCCGGGTGACGGCGGTCATGCCGACCCGGTACTCGGCCAGTTCGGCCGTCGCGGCGGTGGCGTAGGCGTGCCCGTGGACCCCGCCGTTCGGCAGATGGTCGCTGTGGGCGTGCGACACCACGCACACCGGCCGGGGCCGGCGGCTGTCCAAGTAGAGCGGCGTGCCGGCCACCCGTAGATCGTCGTCCCACTGGAGCATCGGCCGGCCGGATCGTAGGTTGAGTCGGCGGCCCGTCCCACCGGAGCTTTGTCCGTAAAGGAAACTGGACTTGATCTGTAGGCATCCTCGCGTCCGAATGGACGCACCGGTGCCTTTTGTGGTGGGAAAAATCGCGGATTAACCGCTTTGGGGTCTTGACTTGCGGAGTGCCGGCCCAAGAAACCGCAATTTTCTCGGATTGGCTCAAAGGGGGCACCGCATCCTGTCGAAGATTGAGGTAGGACGTCGTGCCGCGGAGGGCGGGGCGACGTCGCGAACCCGGTGAGGACCGCGGGCGGCCACGACGCCGACCGTGACGTCTTTCCGGGTCGTTCCTCGTGCACGACCGACAGAGGGAGCTAGAAAGTTGAACATCCAAACCAACACAATCGCGACGGGCCGTCCGCCCGTCGACGCCGACGCCCCGGCCGACGTGGCCGAGGTCCGGCTCAGCTACAAGTTCCAGCGGCTGCGGGAGAAGCTCCGCGAGGCTGTCACCGGCGGCGAGTTTCAGGGCAAGCTGCCGGGCGAGCGGCAGCTGGCGAAGCGGTTCGGCGTGAACGCCAAGACGCTGAGCAAGGCGCTGACCGACTTGGCGGCCGAGGGGCTGCTCGACCGCAGCATCGGCCGCGGGACGTTCGTGAAGGGGTCCGCCCCCGCCCCGGCCGCCGCCGGGCGGTGGCTCGTGCTGGCGGACGCCGCGTCGGCCGACTCGGCCCTGGTCCGCCGGCTCCGGCTGGCCAACCCCGAGCTCGTCGTCTGCACCGATTTCGCCCAGATCCGCCCGAGCTTCCTCAGCCCGTTCAGCGCGGTGCTGGACCTGTGCGGGGCGGCCCCGGAGTCGGTCGTCCGGGACCTGGTCGTCCGCAACCTGCCGCTCGTCGCCGTCGGGCACGAGCCGCGGACGTTCGCCATGCACTGCGTCGTCCCGGACGAGATGCTGGCCGGGACGAAGCTCGGGCGGGACCTGCTGTTCGCCGGGCACCGCCGGCTGGTCGCGGTCGAGGCGCCCGGGCGGCACGCCCTGACCCAGGCCCTGCGGCAGGCGGCGGCCCGGTACGCCCCGGACGCGACGGTCGATGCGTGTGCCGTCGCCGAGGTCCCCACCCTGCTGCGGGACGGGGCGGTCGCGTTCGTGTGCGAGAGCCCGGCGGCCGCCCGGCAGGTCCGGGCGGCGATCGCCGGGCACGCGACGGCCGACGTCGCCCTGGCGGCCGTCGGGACGACCGCCGGCCCGGACGCCGACCTGCCGTGCAGCGGGTACTACGTGGACTGCGCCGCCGTGGCCGACGCGGTCGTGGGGCTGCTGGCCGACCCGCCGGCCCGCCCGACCACGCTATGGCTGACATGCGAGTGGGCCGACCGCGGGACTATCGTCCCGCCCGACGCCGCTCCCGCCCCAATCGAACTGTCCGCCGCCCAGCGGGCGGTCGGCTACGCCGGCCTCCTGTCCTGATTCGGCCCTCGACCGCGTAGCGGAAACGAACGAACCCAGTGGGTGACCCGGTCGCGACCGGGTCGCCCGCTTTCGTTTCCCGCCCCCCTCGGCCGTCAACGGTACTGTTCCGGTCCGCTACCACTCTGCGAACGTCCTCGCGCCGCCCGCCGTCGGGCAACGGCTTCGCCGTAGATCCGCCCGGGAGGGTGGCGTCTGGACCTCAGGCCCTCCGGTCCTGCAGACCCCGCCCTTCCGGGCGGGGCTATAGTCGGAGCCGTCTACCGACACGGCCCGTACTCGGGGACCGCGTCCGAATTCACCTCGGCCCGCATGAGAAACAGCTTCTTCGCCGCGACGATCCTGTGTGCCGCGACCGCCAACGCGGCCCCCGCGCCGCAACCGCCGCCGCCGGGCCCGGCAATTGATGCGATCTGGCCCGACTTCCGCGGCCCGGCCCGCGACGGCCACGCCCCGGCCGACGCCCGGCCGCCGACCCGGTGGTCCGACACGGACCGCGTGAAGTGGCGGACCCCGATCCCGGGCCAGGGGCACTCGTCGCCGGTCGTGGCGGGGGGCCGGGTGTGGCTGACGACCGCGTTAGATGACGGCCGGTCGATGCACGCGGTCTGCGTCGACTCGGCCGACGGCAGGGTGCTGCACGACGTGGAGGTGTTCGCGACGAGTTACCCGGGGCCGAAGCACGCGTTCAACTCGTACGCGTCGCCGACCCCGGCCGTCGGGGGCGGGCGGGTGTTCGTCAGCTTCGGCACCCACGGGCTGGCCTGCCTAGACGCCGGGACGGCGAAGGTGGTGTGGGCCGCCCGCGACCTCGACCTGCACTTCGAGACCGGTGCCGGGTCGAGCCCGGTGTTGTACGGCGAGATGGTGATCCTCGAGTGCGACGCGGTGAACGCCCAGTACGTCGTCGCGTTCGACGCCGCGACCGGCAAGCAGGCGTGGAAGACGCCGCGGAGCAAGGCGTTCGGCCCGACGATGACGAACAAGCGGCGGGCGTTCAGCACGGCCGTCATCCAACCGATCGGCGGGCGGGACGTGCTGCTGAGCCTCGGGGCCCAGCGGATGTACGGGTACGACCCGGCGACCGGGCAAGAGCTGTGGCACGTCGACCACGGCGGGTACTCGAACGCCGCCCGCCCGCTGTACGCGGACGGGCTGGTCGTCTTCTCGACCGGGTACGACAAGGCCGACCTTGTGGCCGCGCGGGTGCCGGCGGACCCGCCGGCACCGGGCGGCAAGCCGATCGACGCGTCGGGTGACGTCGCGTGGCGGCAGAAGCAGGGCGCGCCGTACAAGCCGACGCCGACGCTGGTCGACGGCCGGCTGTACGTCGTGGCCGACACCGGCGTCGCCCGCTGCCTCGACGCCAAGACCGGCAACGTGATCTGGACGAAGCGGCTAGGCCAGACGTACAGCGCCAGCCCGCTCTATGCCGGCGGGCTGCTGTACTTCTTGTCGGAGAAGGGGCAGGTCGACGTGCTGAAGCCCGGCGGCGGGGCGGAGCCGACCGTGGTCGCGAGCTTCACGACCGACGAGGGCTACTTCGCCAGCCCGGCCGTCGTCGGCAACGCCCTGATCCTGCGGACGACGGGGCACCTGTACCGGGTCGAGTAGGGTCCGCCTTGGCGGACGCGCGATGCCGGGCGATGGGTGACGGGTCGCGGCTGGCGGGCCGGGACGCTCAACTCGCGCCAGCATCCCACGGATGTCATCCTGAGCGGAGCGAAGGACCCCTCGTCCACCGCGCAACCCGGCCAGCGGATCGGGGACCGTGGAATGGGAAAGGGTGGCCGGCCGCCCGGGCTCGCCGCCCGACCCGGCCACCCGTTCACATGCAACGCTCCTTGACCCGCTGGCGTCGTTGCGCGGTGGACGA